>DASQVL010000084.1:0-2874 GCA_035640795.1 Crenalkalicoccus sp.
CGGTCAACGCCGCGACCGGTGCGGCTGTGACGGAGGCCGCCGGCGCCGAGCCGATCCGCATCAACAACCGCGTGCGCACGGCGCTGCGTGGCGCGCTCGGACGGCTCTCGCTCCTGGCGGACGCGCCCGCGGAGCGGCTGAAGGCGGCCGAGGCGGTGTTCCGCAGCCCCTCCGCCGAGACGGTGCCGGTGCTGGAACGCGCGCTGGAGCGCGAGACGGATGCGGGGGTGCGCGCGCGGCTTGAATTGGCGCTGGCCGCGTCACGCCTTTCCTTGCCCGATCCGGCGGCGCAGCGCCACGCGGTCGCGGCACTCGGCGCGACCGCCTCCACCGAGGCGCGCGCCCTGCTGCTCGAGGCCCGCGCCGCGCATCCGGAGCTTGCGCCGGAGGTGGACGGAGCGGTCGCCGCGATCGACCAGCGCCTCGCACTGCGGCGGGTGGCGGAGACGCTGTTCCAGGGCCTCAGCCTCGGCTCGGTGCTGCTGCTCGCGGCACTCGGGCTTGCCGTGACCTTCGGCGTGATGGGCGTGATCAACATGGCGCATGGCGAATTCGTCATGCTCGGCGCCTACGCGACCTTCCTGGTGCAGGAGGCCTGCCGCGGCATCCCCTGGCTGCTGCCCTGGTCGCTGCCGCTCTCCGTCCCCGCCGCCTTCCTGGCGGCGGCCCTGGCCGGCGCGGTGCTGGAGCGCGGCCTGATCCGCCATCTCTACGGCAGGCCGCTGGAGACGCTGCTGATGACCTTCGGCGTCGGCATGATCCTGCAGCAGGCGGTGCGCCTCGGCTTCGGCGCGCAGAACCGGGAGGTGCTGAGCCCCGCCTGGATGCAGGGCACGCTGCTGCTGCCGGGCGGCGTCGCGGTGACGCAGAACCGGCTCTGGATCATCGTCTTCGGCCTGCTGGTCTTCCTGCTGGTGCTGGCGGCGATCCGCTTCACCCGATTCGGGCTGGAGATGCGCGCGGTGACGCAGAACCGCCGCATCGCCGCGACCATGGGCATCCGCACGGGCCGGGTGGATGCGCTGACCTTCGCCTTCGGGTCGGGAATCGCGGGCATGGCCGGGGTCGCGCTCAGCCAGATCGACAACGTCTCGCCCAACCTCGGCACCGGCTACATCATCGACAGCTTCCTGGTGGTGGTGTTCGGCGGCGTGGGCAGCCTGGCCGGCACGCTGGTCGGCGCCTTCACGCTCGGCGTCGTGAACAAGGTGCTGGAGCCCTATGCGGGCGCGGTGCTGGCGAAGGTCGTCGTCCTCGTCGCCATCATGCTGTTCATCCAGCGCCGGCCGCGCGGCCTGTTCGCGCTGAGGGGCAGGGCGGCCGAGGCATGAGCGTCTCCCTCGCCCCGCCCGCACCCGCGGCGCGCGCGCGCCTCACCGCGCGGCTCGCGCTGCTCGCCGCGCTGCTGCTGCTGGCGCTGCTGCCGATCCTGAACCGCCTGCCGGAGACCAGCGCCCTTCATATCTCGGACTTCGTGGTCAGCGTCACCGGCAAGTGGATCACCTACGGCATCCTCGCGCTCTCGATCGACCTTGCCTGGGGCTATGCGGGCATCCTCTCGCTCGGCCATGGCGCCTTCTTCGCGCTCGGCGGCTATGCGATCGGCATGCACCTGATGCGGCTGATCGGTCCGCGCGGCGTCTATGGCCATCCGGTGCTGCCGGATTTCATGGTCTTCCTCGGCTACCCCGCCCTGCCCTGGTACTGGCGCGGCTTCGAGAGCTTCCCCTTCGCCTGCCTGATGGCGCTGGCCGTGCCCGGGGCGCTGGCGCTGGTCGTGGGTTGGCTTGCCTTCCGCAGCCGCATCACGGGAGTCTACCTCTCGATCATCACCCAGGCGATGACCTACGCGCTGATGCTCGCCTTCTTCCGCAACGACATGGGATTCGGCGGCAACAACGGCTTCACCGACTTCAAGGAGCTGCTGGGCATGCCGCTGAACACACCTGTCGCGCGGGCGGCGCTGTTCTACGCCTCGCTCGCCGCGCTGGCCGGCGCGCTGCTGCTCTGCCGCTGGATTACGCGCTCCAAGCTCGGGCGCGTGCTCGTCGCCATACGGGATGCGGAAAGCCGGGTGCGGTTCCTCGGCTACGACGTGACGCGGACCAAGCTCTTCGTCTTCGTGCTCTCGGCGGTGCTGGCGGGCCTGGCCGGCGCGCTCTACGTGCCGCAGGTCGGCATCATCAACCCCGGCGAGTTCAGCCCGGGCAACTCCATCGAGGCGGTGATCTGGGTCGCGGTCGGCGGGCGGGGGACGCTGGCGGGCGCGCTGCTCGGCGCCTTCTCGGTCAACGCGATGAAGACCTGGCTCACCACCTTCGCGCCGGATCTCTGGCTCTTCGCGCTCGGCGGACTCTTCGTCGCGGTCACGCTCTTCCTGCCGCGCGGCCTGGCCGGCCTGCTGTCGCGGGGGCCGAAATGAGCGATCCCGTGCTCTATCTCGACGGCGTCTCGGTCGTCTTCGACGGTTTCAAGGCGCTGAATGGCCTCTCCCTGATCGTCGAGGCGGGGGAGCTCCGCGCCATCATCGGCCCGAACGGCGCGGGCAAGACGACGATGATGGACGTCATCACGGGCAGGACGCGCCCGACCGCCGGCGTGGTGCGCTTCCGCGACCACGACCTGACGCGGCTCGACGAGGCGAGCATCGCCAATCTCGGCATCGGCCGGAAATTCCAGAAGCCCACCGTCTTCGACGCGCTGACGGTGTTCGAGAATCTGGAGCTCGCGCTCAAGGCGCCGCGCGGCCCGATCGCCTGCCTGCGCTGGGCGCTGTCGGGCGAGGCGCGGCGGCGGATCGAGGCGACGCTGGAGGAGATCGGCCTCGCCGCCCGGCGTGACGACCGCGCCGCCATCCTCTCGCACGGCCAGCGG
>DASQVL010000085.1:0-11531 GCA_035640795.1 Crenalkalicoccus sp.
GGCGAGCAGCGCCGGCACGGCGAAGTCCGGGCTGCCCATGAAGGCCAGGCGCAGCTTCGCGCCGGCGGCCATCTCAGGCGTTCTCCCGCGCCTTCGCCTTCAGGTCCTTGGCGAGCCGCCGCAGCAGCATGTTGCGCTTGAGCGCGCTCAGATGGTCCACGAAGAGCACGCCATCCAGGTGGTCCACCTCGTGCTGCAGGCAGGCGGCGAGCAGCCCCTCGGCATGCACCTCCCGCCGCGCGCCCTCCAGGTCCTGGTAGCGCAGGCGGATGCGGGCAGGGCGCGTCACCTCGGCATACTGGCCGGGGAGGGAGAGGCAGCCCTCCTCCCGCGTCACCGATTCCTCGCTGGCCGCCACCACCTCCGGATTCACCAGCACCATCGGGTCGGGCTTCTCGTCCTTCTGCAGGTCCACCACCACCAGGCGCAGCAGCTCCCCCACCTGCGGGGCAGCCAGGCCGATGCCCGGGGCGGCATACATGGCGGCCAGCATGCGCGGCGCCAGCGCCCGGACCGCATCGGAATCCCCGGGGCCGACCGGCCGGGCGCGCTGGCGCAGGCGGGGATCCGGCACCACCAGGATGGGCAGCAACTCTTCCGTCATCGCCGCCCGGATGTAGCGAGCGTGTGACCGGGCCGCAACGCGCGCGGGCGGCCTGCGGCCCCCTTGCAACGGCCGGGGCGCCGGCCGAAATACCGGGTGCCGGCGGGCGCTTCGGGTCCGCCGGCGCGCTTCGCTCTCGATGAGGAGGCCCGCCGCATGTCGCGCCCATCGGTCTTCGGATCGCCCCTGTTCCTCGGCTTCGACCATCTCGAACAGATGCTCGACCGGGTGGCGAAGAGCGCCGATGGCTACCCCCCCTACAACATCGAGCAGACCGGCGAGAACCGGCTGCGCATCACCCTGGCCGTCGCCGGCTTCGCGATGGAGGACCTGCAGATCACGCAGGAGGACAACCAGCTGGTGATCCGCGGCCGGCAGAAGGACGATTCGGAGGGCCGGACCTTCCTGCACCGCGGCATCGCGGCCAGGCAGTTCCAGCGCGCCTTCGTCCTCGCCGAGGGGATCGAGGTGGAGGGGGCGGTGCTCGACAATGGGCTGCTGCACGTGGACCTGCGCCGGCCGCAGCCGGAGGTGCGCGTGAAGACCATCCCGATCGGCCAGGGCGCCATGGCGCCGCGGCCGGTGGGCACCGGCCCGGCGCGCAACGGCGCGGCGCGGCCGGCGGTCGAGGGTCGGAACGAGGATCGGTGAGCCCAGCAGGGGCGCCGCAGCGCACGGGCCAGTGGCCGTGCCGGAAGGAGCAAGGATGATGAACAGCAACGGGTTTCAGGACGACGCGTCCAACCGGCCGGTCCCCCCGGCCGATCTCCGCCACCTCTCCGCGGCCGACTGGGCGCGGTTCGGGGTGCAGGAGATCGCCTATATCCGCCCGGTGATCGTGAACGGGGTGCAGGCCATCGCCATCCACGCCGCGGACGGCACGCCGATCGGCGCGGCGCCGAATGCCGATCTCGCCATGGCGGCGATCCGGCAGCATGAGATGGAGCCGGCGCAGCTTCACTGATGGCGGTTGCGGGGAAGGGCTTCGCCCTCCCCTTCAAATCCGGGCACCCGGGGACGATGCGCAGCATCCTCCCTGGGGACCCATCAGAGGGGCAGGGCCGCTCTGCGGTCACCCCGTCGGCTCGATCCAGCCGAAGCACCCGTCCGACCGCCGGTACACCACGTTCAGCGCGCCGGAGGCCCGGTTGCGGAACATCAGCACCTGCAGCCGCGTGAGGTCGAGGCGCATCACCGCCTCCCCCACGCTGAGGCGTGGGATCTCCGTCGCCTGCTCGGCGATGATCGGGCCGTGCTCGGCCTCCCCCGCCGCCGCCTCGCCCTCCGCCGCCTCGCCCAGCACCACCTGCCGGCCCATCTCCGCCACGCGCTCCTCGGCCAGGCTGCGCGCGTGCTCGTTGAAGCGCCGGCGGTAGCGGCGCAGCCGCTTGGCCAGGTGCTCCGTCGCCTCCTCGAAGGCGCGGTGCGCGTCCGTGCCCTCGCCCTCCGCGCGCACGAACAGGTCGCGCCCGGCCTGCATGTTGATGTCGCAGCCAAAGAAGACGCCCTTCACGTCCCGGCGGAAGGTGACCCTGGCCTCGACCGCATGGTCGAAGTACTTGCGCGCCAGGGCGGAGAGCTGCTCCTGCACGCGCTGCTTCAGCGCATCCCCGGTCTCCACCTGCTTGCCGGCGACGGTGATCTGCATGGCGCACTCCTTCCTTCCCGTGGCATCGCGGAGAAGGAGGGGCCCCGGGGTCAGGCCGGGACGGCCTTCTCCCGCTTGCGCTGCACGGAGGACGGGATGCGCAGCGCATCCCGGTATTTCGCCACGGTCCGCCGCGCGATGTCCACGCCTTCCTGACGCAGCCGTTCCACGATCGCATCGTCGGAGAGCACGGCCTCGGGATCCTCGGCGTCCACCAGGGCGCGGATGCGGTGGCGCACCGCCTCGGCGCTGTGGCTCTCTCCGGCGGTGCCGGCAATCGCCGAGGTGAAGAAGTATTTCAGCTCGAAGGTGCCGCGCGGCGTCGCGATCGCCTTGTTGGCGGTGACACGGCTGACGGTGCTCTCGTGCATGCCCACCTCCTCCGCCACGTCGCGCAGGATGAGCGGGCGGAGATGGCCGACGCCGTGGCGGAAGAAGCCGTCCTGCCGGCGGACGATCTCGGCCGCCACCTTCAGGATCGTGTTGGCGCGCTGCTCCAGGCTCTTCACCAGCCAGGTCGCGCTCTGCAGCCGCTCGGCCAGGAAGGCGCGCTCCTCCCGCGAGCGCAGCCCGACCTGCGCGCGGGCGTGGAAGCCGCGATTCACCAGCACGCGCGGCAGCGTCTCCGGATTGAGCTCCAGGATCCAGCCGCCATCCGGCGCGCGGCGCATCAGCACGTCCGGCACCAGGACAGGGGCGGGCGCGGCGTCGAAGGCGGCGCCCGGCTTGGGGTCCAGCCGGCGGAGCTCGGCGATCATGTCGGCCAAGTCCTCGGCATCCACGCCGCAGCGCTGCATCAGCGCCGCGCGGTCGCGCCGCGCGAGGAGTTCGAGATTGTCGAGCAGCGCCGCCATGGCGGGGTCCAGCCGGTTCCGCTCGGCGAGCTGGACGGCGAGGCATTCCTTCAGGTCACGGCAGAACATGCCCGCCGGGTCGAAGCGCTGCAGCCGCGCGCGGATGGCGGCGACGCGCGGCGCCGGGCAGCCCAGCGCCCGGGCGATCGCCTCATCCGCCAGGGCGAGCCGCCCCGCGGGGTCCACGAGGGCCACCAGCTGCATGGCGATCAGCCGGTCCGCCGCATCGGCGAAGGTGAGGCGGACCTGCTCGGCCAGGTGCTCGCGCAGCGTGCGCGCGCCGGTGGCGATCTCCTCGATGCCCGCCAGGTCGTCGGCGAAATCGGCGCGGCCGCCGCGGCCGAAGGGCGCTTCCCCGCCGTCATAGACATTGTCCCATTCGGCATCGAGCGGCGCCGCCGCCTCGGCCGGCAAGGCGTCCGAGACCGCCGCGGCGTGGCTGTCCGCGGGGGAAGCGGCCGGCAGCGGATCCAGCCGCAGCGCATCCTCGGGTGCGGCCTCCGGCCGCTCGTCGCGCTCGAGCAGCGGGTTGCGCTCCAGCTCCTCCTCGACGAAGGCGACGACCTCGAGATTGCTCGACTGCAGCAGCTTGATCGCCTGCCGCAGCTGCGGCGTCATCACCAGCGACTGCGACTGCCGGAGGTCGAGCCGGGGGGCGAGCGCCAGGATCACGGCGGCGCAAGCCTTGGCGGGGAGGACCGGCGGGGGCGCATGCCGGCCTAGAGACTGAAACGTTCGCCGAGATAGACGCGGCGCACGCCCTCATGCGCCACGATGTCGCGCGGCTTGCCCTCCATCAGCACCTGGCCGTCGTGCAGGATGTAGGCGCGATCGATGATCTCCAGCGTCTCGCGCACATTGTGGTCGGTGATCAGCACGCCGATGCCGCGGTCCTTCAGGTGCTTGACCAGGTCGCGGATCTCGCCCACCGCGATCGGGTCGATGCCGGCCAGAGGCTCGTCGAGAAGGATGTAGGAAGGGTGAGTGGCGAGCGCACGGGCGATCTCGCAGCGCCGCCGCTCGCCGCCCGAAAGGGCGAGTGCCGGGGCGCGGCGGAGATGGCCGATGCCGAACTCGGCGAGCAGCGCTTCCAGCATTTGCTCCCGCCGGTCGCGGACCGGCTCCACCACCTCGAGCGCCGCGCGGATGTTGTCCTCCACGGAAAGGCCGCGGAAGATCGAGGCCTCCTGCGGCAGGTAGCCGAGGCCGAGGCGGGCGCGGCGGTACATGGGCAGCCGCGTCACCTCGTGGCCGTCCATCATCACCTGCCCCTCATCGGGCTGAACCAGGCCGGTGATCATGTAGAAGGTGGTGGTCTTGCCGGCGCCGTTCGGGCCGAGCAGCCCGACCGCCTCGCCCCGGCGCAGGCCGATCGAGACGTTCCGCACTACCGGGCGCTTGCGGTAGCGCTTGCCCAGGCCCTTGGCGACCAGCCCGCCATCGCCCGGGACGGCGCGCAGCGCGGGCGCGGCCTGCCGCAGGCGGCTCATCGCGCCGTCCCCGGGCGCGGCGCCAGCAGCTCGTCAGTGCCGCCCTGGCCCTGCTGCTGCGGCACGATCAGCCCCTGCACCCGGGCGCCCGGCGCGGAGACCAGGCGGGCCACGCCGGTGTTCAGGTTCACGATCGCCTCCCGCCCGTTGACCTGGTTGTCGCCACGGGTGATGCGGACCTCGCCCAGCAGCCGGGCGAGGCCCGTCTTCGCGCTGTAGACCCCGCGATCGCCGCGGACGACGTCGGTCACCGTGCGGATCTCCACATGGCCGAAGGCCTCCACCCGGTCGAGCCGGCCCTGGCCCGGGATGTTCGGCGAATCCGCCCCCGCGCGCGCCTGCTGCACGGGGGGGGCCGGCTGGCCGGGAGGCGCCTCCAGGAAGTAGGCGACCAGGGTGTCGGCGGCGATGCGGCGGTTCTCGGCGCTGTCCACCACCAGGGCGCCGCCGCGCGCCACCGCCATGTGCCGGGCACTCCAGTATTCCAGGCTGTCGCGGCAGGTGATGACCTGCTGCGGCGTGGTCAGCGAGAGGTCGCCGCCGGTCATCACCAGCACCGCCTGGTCCACGTCGTAGACGGCGCGGTCGCCGTGGGCGGTGTCGGTGGCCGTGGCGATGGTGACGTGGCCCTCCGCCTCCAGCCGCCAGATCTCGTTGTTGCCGCCGCCGAGCGCGGCTTCGCCCGGCACCTTCTGGCCCGGCTGCGCCGGCGCCGGCTGGCCGCCCGCCGGCGGCCCGCCCGCCGGCCCGCCTGCCTGCCCGCCCACTGGGCGGTAGCGGGCGAGCAGCCGGTCCGCGGTGACGGTGACACCCTGCTGCACGGCGCGCGCATCGCCGCGGGCGATCACCACCTGCTCGGCCTGACGCCACTCGATGCCGTCGCGGGCGGTGACGTCCACCGGCCCGCCCTTCGAAAGATCGATCTCCTGCGCGGGCGCCGCCCTGGGGAGAGCCAGCAGGAGGGCGAGCAGCAGGCCGGGCAGGGCCGCGCGCCGGGTCATCGCGCATTCTCCAGCACGGCATGCGCATCGCCGGTAAAGATCACGATCGCGCCGCGCCCGGTCAGCCGGAAGCCCTCGGCGGTCAGGGTGCCGAAGGGCCCCTGGGCGGCCACCGCCGCGTCGCCGCTCGCCGAGCCCTCCTTCAGCCAGGTGGTCGCGCGCTCGGTGAGCAGCATGGTGCCGTTGTCGTGGTAGATCGTGACCCGGCCCCAGAGGTCGAGCCGGTCCTCCGGCCGGTCGAAGCGGCCGTGTTCGGCCTCGACATAGACCCAGGTGCCGTCGGTCAGCAGGATGTCGGCGCGCGGCGCCGTCAGGTCGAGGATCTTCTCGGAGCCTTCCTGCTGCCCGATCTGGGCGGTGATGGTGTAGGGCCGGTTCAGCTCGTCCACCCCCTGGTACCGGGGTGCGACGACGCGCAGCGCCTCGGGGCGGGGCTCGATGCTGCGGCGGAAGCTGACCCGCGCGCTGTCCTCGCTGCCCTCGATCTCCGGCCAGAAGGCGATGAGGACGAGCAGGCCGAGGGCGGCCGCCGGCAGCAGCCATTTGCCGAGGGCGACCAGCAGCCGCCGTCGCGCCAACTGGCGGGAGGTGGGGGCGAAGCGCTGGCGGGAGGGCGGCGGCATGTGCCGCCCGGCCGGCAGGGCGGGCCGCTCCACCGCCGCCTCCCCGGGTGTTGCCCCGGGTGCTGCCCCGGGGGCTGCCATGCGAAGCTCCGGCTGGCTCATGCCACCCCCGCCCGGAGCAGGTCGTGGACGTGCAGGATGCCGATCGGCGCGGCGGCCCCGTCCACCACGAAGAGGGCGGTGATGGCGCGCTGGTTCATGATGCGCAGCGCTTCGGCGGCCAGCGCCTCCGGCGCGATGGTGCAGGGGGCGCGGGTCATCACCTCGGCCGCGGTGCGGGCGAGCAGCTCGGCGCGCGGCGCGGCGCCGCCTGGCTGCAGGGCGCGGCGCAGGTCGCCATCGGTGATGACGCCGATCAGGCAGCCCTCCTGCACGATGCCGAGGCAGCCGAAGCGCTTCTCCGTCATCGCGACCAGCGCGGCGTCCATGCGGAGCTCCGGCGGGGCGAGCGGCATGGCCTCGCCGCCATGCATCAGCTCCCGCACGTGGCGGAGCTGGGCGCCGAGCCGCCCGCCCGGGTGGAAGACGCGGAAATCGGCCGCGGTGAAGCCGCGCCGGGTCAGCAGGGCGACCGCCAGCGCATCGCCCAGCGCGAGCTGCATCGTGGTGCTGGTGGTGGGGGCGAGGCCCATCGGGCAGGCCTCCGGCGCCGGGGGCAACACCAGGCAGATATCGGCGGCGCGGGCGAGCGCGCTGCCCTCCCGCCCGGTCAGGGCGATCAACGGCAGGGCGAAGCGGCGGGTATGCGCGACGATGTCGGCGAGTTCCGGCGTCTCGCCGGAGTTCGAGAGGGCGAGCACCGCATCGCCGGCCACGATCATGCCGAGGTCGCCATGCGAGGCCTCGGCCGGGTGCACGTAGAGGGCGGGCGTGCCGGTGGAGGCGAAAGTCGCCGCGATCTTGCGCGCGACATGGCCGGACTTGCCCATGCCGGTGACGACGACGCGGCCGGGGATGGCGGCAAGCCGCGCCACGGCCTCGGCGAAGCCGGCATCCAGGCGCGCGGCGAGCAGGCCGAGTCCCTCGGCCTCGGTCTCCAGCACGCGGCGTGCGCAGGCGAGGTCGGCCGCGGCGGCGGCCTCGGGCAGGGGCAGGTCCACGGGCGGGTGTATGGGCCTCACGGCCGCGCGGGTCAACGCGAACCGATGCGGCGGACAAGAATCGTGCCAACAATGACGCGGTTATGGCGGAAACCAGTCGTCAATGCGACAGTATGTCGGGCTCCGCGTAGCCCAGCAGGTCGAGCTCCGCCCGCGCCGGCAGGAAGGCGAAGCAGGCGCGGGCGAGGTCGAGCCGCCCCTCGCGCTCCAGAAGGCCCTCGAGCTTCGCCCAGAGCGCGTGCAGATGCAGCACGTCCGAGGCCGCATAGGCCTGCTGCTCCGCGCTCAGCTCCGGCGCGCCCCAGTCCGAGGATTGCTGCTGCTTGGAGATCTCGATCCCCAGCAGCTCCCGGCACAGATCCTTCAGCCCGTGCTTGTCGGTGAAGGTGCGGGTGAGCTTGGAGGCGATCTTGGTGCAGATCACCGGCGCCATGGTGACGCCGAGATGCAGGCGGATCGCCGCGCAGTCGAAGCGTGCGAAGTGCAGCAGCTTGGTGGTGGCGGGATCGGCCAGCAGGCGCTTCAGGTTCGGGCAGTCCGCGCCGCGGCCGCCGAGGCGCTCGGGCAGGATCTGCACCAGATGCGCCGTGCCGTCGCCCGCGGAGAGCTGCACCAGGCAGAGCCGGTCGCGGTGCGGGTTCAGCCCCATCGTTTCGCTGTCCACCGCCACCACGGGGCCGAGCTCGAGCCCGTCCGGCAGGTCGTGGCGATGGAGGCGGATCACGGCGCCCTTCTGGAACAGGGTGGTGGGGGAGAGGCGGCCGATGGATGGTGCCCAGGAAAGGACTCGAACCTTCACGGCCTCGCGGCCACAGGTACCTGAAACCTGCGCGTCTACCAATTCCGCCACCTGGGCATCGGAGCGGCGAGCGCGTGGGGATAGGAGCCGGGCGGGCCTGCGTCAAGACTTCGGCGCCGCTTGGCGGGCCGCGCCGGCGCTGCCATCTCCGCGCCGGCTTCATCGGACGGGGAGGGCTGGGCCATGCGCGGACCCACGGTGCGCAAGGTGGCGACGGTGTTCGGCGGCTCCGGCTTCATCGGCCGCTACGTGGTCCAGCGGCTGGCGGACCGGGACTTCGTGGTGCGGGTGGGGGTGTCCGATCCCGCCGGGGCGCGCTTCCTGCAGACCCAGGGCCGTGTCGGGCAGATCGTCCCGCTGGCGGCGAACATCGCGGAGGCGGGGCCGGTGGCACGGGCGGTCGCCGGCGCCGACCTGGTGGTGAATCTGGTCGGCATCCTGCGCGAGCGGCGGCGGGGCGATTTCGAGCGCCTGCACGCCGAGGGCGCCGGGCTGGTGGCGCGGCTTTCGGCGGAAGCGAAGGTGGAGCGGCTGGTGCATGTCTCGGCCATCGGCGCCGACCCGGCGAGCCCCTCCGCCTATGGAAGGACCAAGGGGCAGGGGGAGCGGCTGGTGCGGGAGGCCTTCCCGGCGGCCACCATCCTCCGCCCCTCCATCGTCTTCGGGCCGGAGGATCAGTTCTTCAACCGCTTCGCCGCCCTCGCCCGGCTGCTTCCGGTCATGCCGGTGATCGCCGGCGGCACCCGCTTCCAGCCGGTCTATGTCGGCGACGTCGCCGATGCGGTGGCGGCGGCGGCGGAGCGGGAGGACGCCCCGGGCCGGACCTACGAGCTCGGCGGGCCGGAGGTGCTGAGCTTCCGCGAAGTGCTGCGCTACGTGGTCGAGCTGACCGGACGGCGCATGCCACTGGTGGACGTCCCGCACGCCATCGCACGGCTGCAGGCGGCGATCGCCGCCTGGCTGCCCAACCCGCCGCTGACGCCGGACCAGCTGTTGATGCTCTCGCGCGACAACGTGGTGGCGGATGGGGCGTTGGGCCTGCGCGACCTCGGCATCTCCCCCAAGGCAATGGAGGCGGTGGTGCCCGGCTACCTGTCGCGGTTCCGGCCGGGTGGGCGTCGGGTGAGGCTTGCGGCGGGATAGGTCCGCTTCGGCCCGCGCGCGCGGCAGGCTTCGCCGCGCCGCCCGTAATGGCGCCGCCCTGCGCCGCCGGAAGGACAGCCATGCTGTCCCGATCGCCAGAAAGGACTCGCGCCGCGATTCACGCTGCCTTAATCCTGCCGCCAAGGCGGGGGCCCGCATGCGGAACCGTGCGCGCTGGCCTGCCCGCCGCGCCACGGGCGGCGGATGCCCCCCGATCGGGAGCCCGACGCGATGGCCGAGCGCATGCTGCAATTCGTCCGCCTCTCCCAGCGGCCGCCCGAGAAGCGCGCGCTCGACGCGCGTCGCCACGATTTCGGTGAGATCTACCGGGAGTTCAGTCAGGAAGCGGCGGCCGAGCAGGCCAGCCGCTGCAGCCAGTGCGGCGTGCCCTTCTGCTCCGTCCACTGCCCGCTCTCCAACAACATTCCGGACTGGCTGAAGCTGACCGCGGAGGGCAGGCTGGAGGAGGCCTACGAGGTCGCCTCCGCGACCAACACCTTCCCCGAGGTCTGCGGCCGCATCTGCCCGCAGGACCGGCTCTGCGAGGGCAATTGCGTCATCGAGAAGGGCTTCGAGAGCGTCACCATCGGCGCGGTCGAGAAGTACATCACGGACACCGCCTGGGAGCGCGGCTGGGTGAAGCCGCCGACGCCCCGGCGGGAGCTGCCCTGGAGCGTGGGCATCATCGGCGCCGGCCCGGCGGGCCTCGCCGCGGCGGAGCGGCTGCGCACCCGCGGCTACGAGGTGCATGTCTATGACCGCCACGACCGCGTGGGCGGCCTGCTGATCTACGGCATCCCCAATTTCAAGCTGGAGAAGGAGGTGGTGCTGCGCCGCTGGCGCCAGTTCGAGGAAGGCGGCATCCGCTTCCACCTCGACTGCGAGGTCGGGCGCGACGTCTCGCTCGCCGCGCTCCGCGCCCGCCACGATGCGGTGTTCATCGCGACGGGGGTCTACCGGCCGCGCGATATCGCCTGCCCGGGCGTCGGCGTGGACGGCGTGGTGCCGGCGCTCGACTTCCTCATCGCCTCCAACCGCCAGAATCTGGGCGACGCGGTGCCCGCCTTCGACTCCGGCGCGCTGAACGCGGCCGGGCGGGAGGTGGTGGTGGTGGGCGGCGGCGACACCGCCATGGACTGCGTGCGCACTGCGGTGCGGCAGGGGGCGCGCTCCGTCACCTGCCTCTACCGGCGCGACAAGGCGAACATGCCGGGTTCCATGCGCGAGGTGGCGAATGCCGAGGAGGAGGGGGTGCGCTTCCTCTGGCTCGCCGCGCCGGAGGCGTTCCTCGGCGACAGCCAGGTCTCCGGCGTGCGCGCGGTGCGCATGCATCTCGGCCTGCCGGATGCGACCGGCCGCCAGCAGGTGGCCTCCATCCCGGGCAGCCACTTCACTATCCCCTGCGACCTCGCCATCAAGGCGCTGGGCTTCGACCCGGAGGACCTGCCGGCGGCGTTCAACGAACCGGCGCTGGTGGTGACGCGCTGGGGCACGCTGAAGGTGCACCACCGCAGCATGATGACGGAGCTGCCCGGCGTCTTCGCCGGCGGTGACATCGTGCGCGGCGCCTCCCTCGTCGTCTGGGCGATCCGCGACGGGCGCGATGCGGCGGAGCAGATCGATGCGTATGTGCGGGCCACGTCCAGGGCCCCGATGGCGGCGGAGTGAGCGACATGGAGCAGGAGACCGGCGCGGCCTTCGCGCGCGCCTTCGCCGAGGATGCCGCCCGCCTGCGCAGGGCGGCGCATCTCGACCTCACCGAGCACGACGCCTGCGGCGTCGGCCTCGTCGCCACACTGGACGGCACGCCGCGGCGCGAGGTGGTGCAGGCCGGCATCGCTGCGCTCAAGGCGGTGTGGCACCGCGGCGCGGTGGATGCGGATGGCAAGACCGGCGATGGCGCCGGCATCCATATCGAGATCCCGCGCGCCTTCTTCGCCGAGGTGGTGGAGCGCGGCGGCGACCGCGTGCAGCCCGGCCGCATCGCGGTGGGCCAGGTCTTCCTGCCGAAGACCGATCTCGGCGCGCAGGAGCGCTGCCGGCAGATCTGCGAGCAGGAGGTGCTGGCCGCCGGCTTCCGCATCTATTCCTGGCGCCAGGTGCCGATCAACGTCTCGGTGATCGGCGAGAAGGCCAACGCCACGCGGCCGGAGATCGAGCAGATCCTGATCTACGACCCGTCGCTCCGCGACGAGGCAATGGCGGAGCGCGACCTCTACGTGGTGCGCCGGCGGATCGAGAAGCAGGCCATCGCCTCGCAGATCCCGGA
>DASQVL010000086.1:0-2737 GCA_035640795.1 Crenalkalicoccus sp.
CCTGGCCGCGGGAGAGCAGGTTGTCCTGCGCGAAGGTGTCGGTGTGCGGCACCTGCGCGCGGTGCGTGCCCGGCACGACGCGCATGCAGCCGCTTTCCGGCACGGAAGGCGTGAGGGCGATCCAGGCGGTGACGACATCCGGGCTGGACAGGCCCCAATAGGTCCCGTCCTGGTGCCAGGAGACATAGGCGGGATCGCCCGCCCCCTTCATGAAGAACTGGCTGCCCCAGCACAGGAGGTCGGGGCCGAGCACGGCCTCCACCGGATCCAGCACGCGCGGGTCGCGCACGATGTCGGCGATCCAGGGGAAGAGCAGGTGCGGCTTCTGGTTCATCCGCCCCGCGACCGGACCGCCCAGCCGCGCCTCCGTCGCCCGCAGCCGGTCGAGCATCAGGGCGGCCTCCTCGGGCGCGAAGGCGCGCAGCGGGAAGCGGTAGCCGTCGCGGCAATAGGCCTCGATCGCGGCCTCTGTGAGCGCGCCGGGCATGGTTTCCTCCGTTTCCCCTTCGGGCCGAGCCGAACAGCCGCGGCGCGCCCTGTCAACTCCAGATCCTACAGGTCCGCCCGCCAGATCCAGGCGCCGATCCCGCCCGCCACCAGCACGCCGAGCAGGATCGCGCCCGCGCCATCCGCCTGCAGGTCCCGCGCCAGCGCGACCCAGAGGGCGAGCACGCCGATCGCGACCGCGATGCCGCCGATGAGCGAGGCGCGGGAGCGCTTGATGAGGCCGCCATCGGCGGGGCCGGGCATGGCCATCGCCGCTACTCCGCCGCCGCCCTTGGCCGCCGCGCGACGCCCGCCAGCGGGTCGTCCTTGCCGTGCCGCGCCCGCTTCAGATCGGTCCGCACATGCGCCGCGTCATAGCCGTTGAAGAGGTGGCCGAGCAGGCCGCGCCGCAGGTCGGAGGTGCCGAACAGCCAGTCGCCGATCGGATAGGTCAGGTTGAAGTTCCGCTCCATCATGATCGCCGTGTTGTGGTGGGCGATGTGGTGGCGGCGGATGGTGTTGATGAAGGGGATGTGGCGGACCAGCCGGTCATCCTTCACGTGGCAGCAGTAGTGGAACAGCTCGTAGTTCAGGTAGAGCGCGGTGTTGGTGATCAGCAGCAGCCAGCCCACATTGGCCAGGCCCAGCGCGTTCAGCGCCATGGCCGGGACCAGCGTCAGCGCGATGAAGGTCACCAGCGCATAGGGCGGGAAGAAGACGATGCGGAAGTCCCGCGTGGCGTCCAGCGTCGGCTCGTGCTCGGTGAAGAACTGGTGGTGCGCCAGGGTGTGGCGCTTGTAGATGCCCATGAAGCCCTTCACCGGGCGGTGCATGATGAAGCGGTGGATCCACCACTCGAACAGGTTCGCGAGCAGGAAGGCCACCGGCAACACCAGCCATTCATACCAGGCGGGG
Organism: Crenalkalicoccus sp.; assembly: GCA_035640795.1. Taxonomy (GTDB): domain Bacteria; phylum Pseudomonadota; class Alphaproteobacteria; order Acetobacterales; family Acetobacteraceae; genus DASQVL01. The sequence goes on from DASQVL010000086.1 coordinate 1,402, forward strand.
GCGGTCACCTGCCGCGCGAAGTACCAGATGGCGGCAAGGCCGATGGCGTAGATCAGCGCCACATGCGCCCAGCCATTGTAGAGGCGGCCGATCTGCGCGCGGAACGCCTCCCGGAACGCGGCCTGGCGGCGCGTCATACGCGCGGCGCGGGCGGCTTCGGCAGTGCCCTCCAGGATGCCGTCCACGGGGTGTTCTCCTCCGGCCGTCTGAACTGATATATCAGCCGGCCGGTGCCCCGGCAAGGGCGGCGCCGGCGGTCGCGCGGGTGAAGGCCTCGATGTAGTCGAGCAGCCGGTCGGAAGCGGCGGCGGCCTCCGCGGCTGCGCCCGCCGCGATGGCGCGGGCGAGCGCCGCATGCACCCGCGCCGCCTCCGGCAGCTCGGCGCCGTGCCGCCAGTGGATGAACCAGAAGCGGCGGGAGAGGCCATGCATCAGCCCCATCGCAGCGGTCGCGAACTCGTTGCGCGCCGCCTCCAGCACCAGCAGGTTCAGCTCGCGGTCGAGGCGGAGGAAGGCAGTCTCGTCATTGCCCGCGGCCGAGTCCGCCATGCCCTCGGCGATCGCCCGGAAGCGCGCGCGCTGCGCGGGGTCCGCGCGCTCCGCCGCGGCGCGGGCGATGAGGCGCTCGATCTCCCGCCGCACCTCCAGCAGGCGGAGCTCTGCGCCGACATCCACCTCCGCCACCACGATGCCGCGGCGCGGCAGGATGCGCACCAGCCCCTCCCGCGCCAGGCGCTGCAGCGCCTCCCGCACGGGCGTGCGGCCGAAGCCGAGGCGGGCGGCGAGCTGGCTCTCGCTCACCGCCTCCCCCGGCGCCAGGCGGAGCATCACGATCTCCTCCTCGAGCGCCCGCCAGGCGCGCTCGGTCAGCGTCATGTCCGCCTCGGCAGCGGGCGGCGTGGCGCGGGGCATGGCAAGGCCGGGCACGGCTCAGCCCGCCGGCGGGGCGAGCCGCCCCAGCGCCGCCTCGATCTCCGCGCCGGTCAGCTCCCAGCCATTGTCGAGCTCGGCGACGACGGAGCGCATGAAGGGCTCGGTCAGCGCCAGGGCGCGGGCGGGATCGCCCAGATGGTCGCACAGGAGCGCGAGGGCGAGCTGGCGCGGCCCGTCCCCCACATAGGTCCATTCGAAGCCGGTGCGGGAGAAGGCGTGCACGTCGAAGCGCGGGTCGAGCGGCGCGCCATCCACCGTCACCAGCGCGCCGGCGAGGCCCCTGCCGCCCTCATAGACCTTCATCGCATCTCTCCGTCAAACACCACCGCGGAGCGGATCGCCCCACCCGCGGCCAGCGCGGCGAAGCCGTGCTTCGGCGCCGCGAGGGAAGGCGCGCCCCGCC
>DASQVL010000087.1:0-4519 GCA_035640795.1 Crenalkalicoccus sp.
GGGGGAGGAGGTTCCCCTCCTCCCCCAAGGGCAGCCCACGCAACCCATGCCGACCTACGCCCTCCTGATCGAATATGACGGCGCCCCCTTCGTCGGCTGGCAGCGCCAGGACACCGGCCTTTCCGTCCAGCAGGTCATCGAGGACGCCGCCGCCCCGCTCGCCGAGGGCGCGCCCGTCACCGCCATCGCCGCCGGCCGCACCGATGCGGGCGTGCAAGCCGAAGGCCAGGTCGCGCAGCTCGAGCTCGCCCGTGCCCTGCCGCCCGAGCGGCTGCGGGAGGCGCTGAACTTCCATTCCCGCCCGCACCCGGTCGCCGTGCTGCGGGCCGCCCTCGCGCCGCCCGGCTGGAACGCCCGCTTCTCCGCGGTGCAGCGCGGCTATCGCTACCGCATCCTGAACCGCCCGGCGCGGCCGGCGCTCGATCTCGGCCGGGTCTGGCACGTCAAGGCGCCGCTCGACGCGGCTGCCATGCACCGCGCGGCGCAGGACCTGCTCGGCCGGCACGATTTCTCCGCCTACCGCGCCGCGGCCTGCCAGGCGAAGACGCCGCTCCGCACATTGGATCGTCTGGACGTGGCGCGCCTCGGCGAGGAGGTGGTCGTGACGGCGGAGGCGCGGAGCTTCCTGCACCACCAGGTGCGCAACCTGGTCGGCACGCTGGTCGAGGTGGGCCTCGGCAAGCGGCCGGAGAGCTGGCCGCGCCGCGTGCTGGACGGCCGCGACCGCAGGCGGGCGGGCCAGACCGCCCCGCCGGAGGGCCTCACCTTCGCCTTCGTCCGCTACGCGGAGACGCTGGACTGGGCGTGATGCCGCGCCGGCATCGCGCCACGGCCCACCCGGCATGTGCCCGCCCCGCGCCCTCGGCCAAACAGGGCGGCGCCGCAGGCCGGGGGAGCCGTCATGTCCGCCCGCGCCAGCGCCCTGCCCATGCCCGCGCGCGCCGCCCTTGCCTGTGACCGGCGGGCATGCCCTGGCCGGTTGGCCGCTCCCGCCCCAAACTCAACCGGACCGAAGGGGGAACCCGCCGACCATGCCGAGCCTGATCGAGCCCGTGACGCTGCGCGGGCTGACCTTGCGCAACCGCATCGTCATCTCGCCCATGTGCCAGTACTCGGCCGAGGACGGCATCGCCGGCGACTGGCACCTGGTGCAGTACGGCCGCTTCGCGGTGGGCGGCGCGGGCCTCGTCTTCGTGGAGGCGACCGCCGTCTCGCCCGAGGGCCGCATCACCCATGGCGATACCGGGATCTGGTCGGACGCCCATGCCGCCGCGCTCGCCCGCATCGCCACCTTCGTGACATCCCAGGGCGCCGTGCCCGGCATCCAGCTCGGCCATGCCGGGCGGAAGGCCAGCATGCAGCGCCCCTGGTTCGGCAACGGCCCCCTCGGCCCGGAGGACGCGGCGCGCGGCGACCTGCCCTGGCCGATCCTGGCACCCTCCGCCCTGCCCATCGGCGCGGGCTACCTGCTGCCCGAGGCGCTGGACGAGGCCGGCATCCGCCGCATCATCGCGGCCTTCCTGGCGGCCGCCGAGCGCGCCCGCGGCGCCGGCTTCGAGGTGGTGGAGCTGCACGGCGCGCATGGCTACCTGCTGCACCAATTCCTCTCGCCGCTGACCAACCGCCGCACCGATGCCTGGGGCGGTGACGCGGCGGGGCGGATGCGCCTGCCGCTCGAGATCGCGCGCGGCGTGCGCGCCCTCTGGCCGCAGGACCGGCCGGTCTTCATGCGCATCTCCTGCGTGGACGGCGTCCAGGGCGGGCTCACCCTCGAGGACCAGATCGGCTTCGCCCGCGCGCTCAGGGAGGCGGGGGTGGACGTGGTGGACTGCTCCTCGGGCGGCATCGGCGGGCCGGCGACCGCGGCCAAGGGCCCGCCGCGCGGCTATGGCCACCAGGTGCCCTATGCGGCGCGCATCCGGGCCGAGGCGGGCATCGCCACCATGGCGGTCGGGCTGATCGTGGATCCGCGCCAGGCCCAGGCGGTGCTGGATGCGGGTGCGGCGGACCTCGTCGCGATCGGTCGGCAGGCGCTGGAGGAGCCGAACTGGCCGCTGGCGGCGGTCGCCGCGCTGGCCAGCCCCGCGGCGCGGCACGCCGCCTCCCCGCACCAGCATGGCTGGTGGCTGGCGAACCGGCAGGCGGCGCTGGAGCGGATCGGGCCCTGGCGGGGGGACGTGGCATGACCGCCTCCGCCTTCGCGGCCGATCCGCTCGGGTTCCTGTGCAGTCGAACCTGGTGATCTTCGGCTATGACGGCGCGCCCGGGGTCACGGCCGAAATCTGCAACCTGACCTTCTACCGGGAGGACTGGGCGGTCGGGTGCGGCCGCGACCCGCGGGGGGGCCTCGCCGATATCGGGAGGGTCGTGCTCCTGGCGCACGAGCGGCAGATCTTCCGGATCCGCCGCGTGGACGTCATTCAGTAAGCGGCAGCTGAGGACGCTTCGGCCGCGGTGCACCGCCTCGCCGCGCCACGGCTGCACGGCAGCGCGCTCGCGGTGCCCCGGCCACCCGCCCTATCCTGCCCGCGGGACGAGGAGCACCGCCATGCGCACCGAACGCTTCGATTTCCCGGGCGGGGGCGGAGAGCGCCTCGCCGCGCGGCTCGACCTGCCGGACGGGACGCCGCGCGCCTACGCCCTGTTCGCCCACTGCTTCACCTGCGGCAAGGACGTGAACGCCGCGGCGCGGCTTTCCGCGGCGCTCGCCGCCGAGGGCATCGCCACGCTCCGCTTCGACTTCACCGGCCTCGGCGGCAGCGAGGGCGAGTTCGCCAATACCGGCTTCGCCTCGAACCTGGCCGACCTGCTGGCCGCGGCGGCGCATCTGCGCGGCACCGGCCGCGCGCCCGCGCTGCTGATCGGCCACAGCCTGGGCGGCGCCGCGGTGCTCGCGGTTGCGGCCGAGATCCCGGAAGCGCGCGCGGTCGCCACCATCGGCGCGCCCTTCGAGGTCGCGCACGTGCTGCGCCATTTCGCCGCACGCGTGCCGGAGGTGGAGGCGCAGGGCGAGGCGGTGGTGGACCTCGCCGGCCGGCCCTTCCGGATCCGCCGCAGCTTCGTCGAGGAGGCGCGCGCCGCGGACCTCGCGCCGCGTATCGCCGCCCTCAGCCGCGCGCTCCTGGTCATGCACGCGCCGCAGGATTCGGTGGTCGGCATCGAGAATGCCCGCGCCATCTTCGAGGCGGCCCGCCACCCGAAGAGCTTCGTCGCGCTGGACGGGGCGGACCACCTGCTCTCCCGCCCCGCCGATGCCGCCTATGCGGCCCGCGTGCTCGCCGCCTGGGCGTCCCGCTACCTGCCCGCGCCGGCGGCCGATGCGCCCTCACCCCTGCCAGAGGAGGGGCTGGTCACGGTGGAGGAGACCGGCGCCGGCCGCTTCCAGCAGGCGGTGACCATCGGCCCGCACCACTCGCTGGCGGATGAGCCGGCGGCGGTGGGCGGCCTCGGCACCGGGCCGGCGCCCTACGACCTGCTGCTCGCCTCGCTCGGCGCCTGCACCGCCATGACGCTCCGCCTCTATGCCGCCCAGAAGGGGCTGCCGCTCGAGCATGTGCGGGTGGCGCTGCGGCACGGGAAGATCCATGCCGCCGACTGCGCCGATTGCGAGACACAGGAGGGCAAGGTTGACGAGATCAGCCGGGAGATCACCTTGGAGGGCGAGCTGACCGAGGCGGAGCGCGCCCGGCTGATGGAGATGGCCGATCGCTGCCCGGTGCACCGGACGTTACATGGGGAGATCAAGATCCGCACCCGGGAGGCCGCGCCTGTGCGCTGAGGCGCATGCACCGGCCTGCGATCTGTTCTAGTTTGGCCGGGTGAACATCCTTGCCCCACCGCGCGCCCGCCTCTCGATCGAGGTGGTGTTCGACTTGGTCTGCCCCTGGTGCTGCCTGGGCGTGCGGCGGCTGCGGCGGACCCTGCGCTCCCGCCCGGACCTGGCGGCGGACCTGATCTGGCGGCCCTTCCTGCTCAACCCGGACCTCGCGCCCCAGGGCGTGCCGCGGCAGGATTACCTGGTGCGCAAGATGGGCGGCGAGGAGCGGGCGCGGCGCCTGCACGGCACCATCGCCGAGCTCGGCCGGGCGGAGGGGTTCGAGTTCTCCTTCGAGCTGATCCGCCGGGTGCCGCATTCGCTGGACGCGCACCGGCTGGTGCGCTGGGCGGGCCGCTTCGGCCTGGCCGATGCGATGGTGGAGGCGCTGTTCCAGGCCTACTTCGCCGAGGGTCTGGACATCGGGGAGGCGCCGGTGCTGGCCGAGGTCGCCGGGCGGCTCGGCCTGGACGCGCCGGCGGCGCGGCGCTTCCTGGCGACGGTGGCCGAGGTGGAGGCCGTGCACGCGGACAACCTGCGCGCGCATCGCCTGGGCATCAACGGCGTGCCCTGCTTCGTGATGGGCGGGCGGCACGCGATCGCCGGGGCGCAGGAGCCGGAGGTGCTGGAGCGGCTCCTGGATGTGGCGCTGCTGGAGATGCCGGCGGGCTGACACCGCGGCGCCGCTCCCGGCCGGAACGGGCC
>DASQVL010000088.1:0-4892 GCA_035640795.1 Crenalkalicoccus sp.
CACCTCGTCGCCGTCCCGCACCAGGGCGAGCGGCCCGCCGTCCGCCGCCTCGGGCAGCACCTGCCCGACCGTGTAGCCGCGGTTCAGGCCCGAGAGCTGGCCGTCGGTGATCACCGCCATGCCCTCGCCGAGGCCCGCGCCGTTGACCGCGGCGACGAACCAGGAGGCCGAGGCGACACCGGGCCCGCCGCGCGCGCCGAGGCCGCGCAGCACCACCGCCATGCCGGGCTTCAGCTCCCGCCGGGCCAGCGCCGCCAGCGCCTCGTCCTGGCTCTCGAAGACCCGCGCGGCGCCCCGGAAGGCCGGCATCTTGCCGCCGAGCCCGAGCTTCATGATGGCCCCCACCGGCGCCAGCGAGCCGCGCAGCACCACGATCGAGGGGCCGGGCGCGGCGGGCCGCTCCAGCGTGCCCAGCACCTCCTCGCCCGGCGGCGGTTCGTAATCCGCGAGGGTCTCGCCCACCGTGCGGCCGGTGACGGTCAGAGCGCCGCGGGCCAGCAGCGGTTCCAGCCGCTTCATCACGGCGCGGACCCCGCCGGCGGCGTCCAGATCCTCGATGCGACGCGGCCCGTTCGGCTTCACCGCGCAGAGCAGCGGCACCTCCGGCCCGAGGCGGTCGCACAACTCGTAGACGTCCACCGGGATGCCGCCCTCCTCCGCCACTCCTTGCAGGTGGCGCAGCAGGTTGATGGAGCCCGAGAGCGCCAGGCCGACCCGGATCGCGTTGGCGAAAGCGTCCGGCGTCATGATCCGCCGCGGGCGCAGGTCCTCCTCCACCATGCCGACGATGCGTGCGCCCGCGGCACGCGCCACCTCCGCCAGCCGCGGCCCGCGCGCCGGGATCGGCGCGTTGCTGGGCAGCGTCATGCCGAGCGCCTCGGCCATGGCGTGCATCGTGTTTGCCGTGCCCATGCCGGCGCAGACGCCCGGGGTGGTGACGGCCACCTCGCACATGGCCTCGATGTCGCGGACCGTGACGTGCCCCTCGGCCAACTCGCCAACGCTCTCGAACACGTCCTCGATGTCCACCGGCTTGGCGCCGATGCGGCCGCAACCCTGGTAGCCGCAGGCGACCAGGATGGTGGGAAGGTCGAGGCGGGCCGCCGCCATCAGGTGGGCCGGCGCGGTCTTGTCGCAGGAGGAGAGGCAGACCATGCCGTCGAGCTGCGGCCCCTCCACCTGAACCTCGATCTCGTTCACCAGCAGGTCGCGCGAGGGCAGCAGGTAGCGCCCGCCGCGCCCGGCGCCATGCACGAAGTCCGAGGGCGCCAGCGTCCGCACCTCAAAGGGCAAGCCCCCGGCGGCACGGATCGCTGCCTTCACCTCGGCCGCCACCGCATCGAGGTGGCTGAAGCAGATCGAGATCTCGGAGGAGGAGTTCACCACCGCGATCTTGGGCTTCTCCATGTCGGCATCCGAGAGGCCCAGCGCCCGCCACTGCGCCCGCCGGATCGCCCAGCGGGTGGTGCCCGGCTCGAAATTGCTGCGGAGCATGCGTGCCGTCGTCATGCTCAGTCCTCCGCCTCCATGCCGGCCATCTCGGCGTGCACCGGCGGCTCTGCCCTATCCCCGAGGAAGGCGCCCTGGCGCAGCAATTGCCGCTGCAGTGCGCCGATGTCGGCCTGCCGCACCGGCAGGCCCCGCTCCGCGCACTGCGCCGCGGCGACGCCGGCCGCCTCGCCGAGCGCCATGCACACCGCGGCGACCCGCATCGAGGCATGCGCGTCGTGCGAGGCGGAGGCGCAGCGGCCCGCGACCAGCAGCCCCTCCACGCCCACCGGCACCATCATCCGGTAGGGGAGCTGGTAGTAGCTGCCCGGCTCCAGGAACACCCACTTGGTGGCCCGGCCCGCGCCGTGCTCCTCCACCGGCCAGGCGCTGCAGGCGATGGCATCGGGAAAGCGGCCCTGGTTCATCACCTCGTCCAGCTCCAGCCAGTGCTCGCCCCGGATGCGACGGCTCTCGCGCACGCCGAGCTCGGCGCCGGTGTCGAGCGCGAAGCAGCCCTCGAAGCCCGGCACGAAGCGGCGGAAGGCCTCGACGTACATCCGGACCTGCCGCCGCCCCTCGATCTCGGCCGCGGTCAGCTCCTCCGTGTCGAGCACGTCCGGGGCGCGGCCGCCGTGCAGGACGCGGGTGATGTTGAGGTGCACCATGCCGTCCCGCACAGAGAACATCCCGCCGGCGGTGCGCGGCAGCGGCAGCCCCGCCTCGACGGCCCGCTCCAGGCAGGCGTGCAGCGTCGGGCGGTCCAGCGCCATGGCGCGGGCCGTATCCACCCCGCCGAAGCGCACCATGGCAGTCGGCGCCTGGTTGTGCGCCGGGTCGTGCTCGAAGGCCGCCCCCGCGAGGGCGGCGACGTCGCCGTCGCCGGTGGCGTCGATCACCGCCCCGGCGCGGATCGTGCGGCGGCCGGAGGGCGTCTCGACCACCACGCCGGCGATGCGGCGGCCCTCCATCAGGGCCTCCGTCACTAGCGCGTGGAGGGACAGGCGGAGGCGCGCCTCGGTCGCCAGGTCGTCGCAGACCAGCTTCATGCAGAACGGGTCGTAGGGCAGCGACGCCGTCTTCAGCCAGCGCTTGGGCGCGGCCGGCGCGCCGCCCTCGCGGCGCAGCCGCTCCGCCACCTCCGCGGCGAAGCCCCCCACCACCGGCGTCACCTCGGTGTCCGTCACGGTGTAGAGGCCGCAGATGCTGCCGAGGGTGACCATGGTCAGCGTGCCGCCGAGGAAGCCGTGCTTCTCGACCAGCCGCACCGAGGCGCCGAGCCGGGCCGCGGCTACCGCGGCCGCGAGCCCCGCCGAGCCGCCGCCCACCACCAGCACGTCCACGCGCTCCGCGCCGCGCGCCCCCCCTTCGGGTGTCGTCATGTCCTGTCGTCTCCTGCCAGGCGGGCGCTGCCGCCGGGGGTCCGGGTCAGCCCTCGGCCGTGGCGCCGGAGGCGCGCACCGCCTCGCCCCACTTGCCGATCTCGGCGCGGATGAAGGCGGCGAACTCCTCGGGGCTGTTGCCCACGATCTCGGCGCCGAGGCCCGCCAGCCGCTCCCGCACCTCCGGCATGGCCAGGACGCGGACGAGCTCGGCGTGGTAGCGCCGGAGAATTGGCTCGGGCGTGCCGGCCGGCGCGAGCACGCCGCCCCAGGACGCGGCCTCGAAACCCGCCATGCCCTGCTCGATGAAGGTCGGGACCTCGGGCAGCGCGTCGGACCGGTGGTCCGTAGCGATGCCCAGCGGTCGCAGGGCGCCGGAGCGGATGTGTGGCATGGCGGCGACGGCGGTGGCGAACATCATGGAGACGCGGCCGGCCACGACGTCGGTCATCGCCGGGCTGTCGCCGCGGTAGGGCACATGCTGGATGTCGATGCCGGCGCGGAGCTTCAGCATCTCGCCGGTGAGGTGGTTGGAGGAGCCCGGGCCGGCCGAGGCGAAGGTGACCGTGCCGGGCTTCCGCTTCGCCAGCGCAATCAGCTCCTGCACGCCGCGGGCCTCGAGGCCCGGGTTGGCCACCAGCACGATCGGCACGACGGTGGTCAGCGTGACCGGGGCGAAGCTCGTCACGCAGTCGTAGGGGAGCGTGCGGTAGAGCGTCTGGTTGATCGCATTGGGGCCGACATTGCCCATCAGGATGGTGTGGCCGTCCGGTGCGGCCTTGGCGACGGCCTCGCAGGCGATGATGCCGTTCGCGCCGGGGCGGTTCTCGACCACCACGGGCTGGCCCCAGGCCTCGTTGAGCTTCTGCGCGAGCAGCCGCGCCGTGACGTCCGAGGCGCCGCCTGGCGGGTAGGGGACGACGAAGCGGATGCTGCGGGATGGGAAGTCTCCCTGCGCGCGCGCGCCGGAACGGGGGAGCGCCAACACGCCTGCCGCGGCGCAGGCGCCCAGGACCAAGCCTCGTCTGTTCATGGACTTCTCCTCGATGAATGTCATGCGGCGACGCCGGGAGCGTCGGCGGGAGCCGGCACCGGGTGGCGCGAGGTGGAGCCACGGACCACCAGGGGGTTCGCGAGCACGAGGTGCTCGTGCGACGCCGCGCCACCGCCGCGGATCCGGCGGAGCAGCAGGCGGACGGCATGGGCCGCCATCTCGGCGAGGGGCTGGCGCACCGTGGTGAGGTCGAAGGCGGTCCAGGAGGCCATCTCGACGTCGTCGTAGCCGACGAGCCAGAGGGCCTCCGGCAGCGGCACCCCGAGCGACCGCGCCGCGTCCCGCGCACCGAGGGCCAGGACGTCGTTGACGCAGAAGACCGCGTCCGGCGGCGCGGCAAGATCGAGCAGCCGCCTCGCCGCCTCGAAGCCGCTGCGGTAGGAGAAGCCCTCGACCCGTATGCAGCGTCCGTGTTCCAGCCCGAGGCCGGCAGCCTCCAGCCCCTCGCGGAAGCCGTCCTCCCGGTTGCGTATCGTGCTCGCCTCGCGCGGTCCGGCGACGAGGCCGACTCGGCGTCGCTCGCCGGCGGCGAAGTAGGCGGCGACGGCGCGGCCGCCGCCGCGGTTGTCACTCTCGACCTGGTCGCAGGGCCAGCCCGCGATGGTGCGGTTGACCAGCGCCACCGGGACCCGCTCGGTCAGCGCCCGGTAGAGCCGAGCGGAGCCTTCGGTGGCGGTGGTGAAGACCACCCCGTCCACCCCGCCAGAGCGAGCCACGTCCACGGCGGCCTCGCCGTCAGCGTCCTCGGTGTTCCAGACGACCATGCGCTGACCGGCGGCCGACAGCTCCCGCGAGAGGAGCTGGAGCAGCTCGGGGTAGAGCGGGTTGGCGAGGCGGGCGGTGACGACGCCGATGTTGCCGCTGCGGCTGGTGCGCATCGCCCGGGCCGCCTCGTTGGGACGGTACCGTAGCTCGCGCGCCGCCGCGAGCACGCGGGCACGGAGGTCGTCAGCGACGCCGGGGTGGCT
>DASQVL010000089.1:0-2459 GCA_035640795.1 Crenalkalicoccus sp.
GCCTGCCCTTCCGCTTCGGCGCCGTCACCGTGACGCAGGGGCGGCAGGCCGTGCTGCGCGCGCGCATCCGCCGCGCGGATGGGCGGGAGGGCTGGGGCGTCTCGGCGGAGAGCCTGGCCGCCAAGTGGTTCGACAAGGACCCGGCGCTGTCGGATGCCGCGAACGAGCACCAGCTGCGCCGCGCGCTGGAACCGGCCGAGGCGGCGACGCTCGGCGCCGGCGCCAGCACCGCCTTCGGCCATTTCGCGGATGGCTATGCCGCGCATATCGCCGCCTGCGGGCGGGAGGGGTTGAACCCGCTGGTCGCCGGCTTCGGCCGGGCGCTGCTCGACCGCGCCATGCTGGACGCGCTGCTGAAGCTGGAAGGCGTCAGCTTCTTCGAGGGCATGCGCGCCAATCTCGGCGGCATGGCGCCGCACCCGGTGGCGCCGGAGCTCGCGGGCTTCGACTTCGGCGCGATGCTCGCCGGCCTACGCCCCGCCGCGCGCATCCATGCCCGCCACACGGTCGGGCTGCTGGACCCGATCACCGCCGCCGACCAGACGGTCCGCATCGGCGACGGGCTGCCGGAGACGCTGGAGGAGGTGGCCCAGACCCATGGCCATGCCTACTGGAAGCTGAAGGTCGGCGGCGACCTCGCGGCCGATCTGGACCGGCTCTGCCGCATCGCCTCCGTGCTGGACCGGTTGCACGGCTACCACGCGACGCTCGACGGCAACGAGCAGTACGCCGATGCGGAGGGCGCGCTCGCCCTCTGGCGCGCCATCGAGGCGGAGCCGCGCCTCGCCCGCCTCGGCGCCGCGATCCTCTACATCGAGCAGCCGGTCGCCCGCGCCCGGGCGCTCGAGACCGGCATGGCGGCGCTGGCCGCCGCGCGGCCGGTCATCATCGACGAGAGCGACGGCCCGCTCGACGCCTTCCCGCGCGCCCGCGCCCTCGGCTATGCCGGCGTCTCCTCCAAGGCCTGCAAGGGGGTGTGGCGGTCGCTGCTCAACCTGGCGCGCTGCCGCGCCTGGAATGCCGAGGCCGGCGCAGCGCGCCACTTCCTTTCGGGGGAGGACCTGACGACGCTCGCCGGGCTTGCCGTGCAGCAGGATCTGGCGCTGGTCGCGCTGCTCGGCCTCACCCATGTGGAGCGCAACGGCCACCATTTCGTGGACGGCTTCGCCGGCCGCCCGAAGGCCGAGGCCTACCGCTTCCTGGAGGCGCATCCCGACCTCTACGCCGATACCTCCCGCGGGCCGCGGCTCAGGATCCGCAACGGCGCGCTGGAGATCGGCTCGCTGGCCGTCCCGGGGCTCGGCGCCGGGCTGGAGCCGGACCCGGCCGCCCTGCTGCCCATGCCGCGCGCCGCCTGGCCGCCCGGATGAACCGCCGGCGCCAGCCGCGTTGACCATGCCGCCCCTGGCTGCCATGTCGCGCCCATGCCGGAAGCCGACCCGTCTCTCAGCGCCGTGAAGGCCTGGCCCTTCGAGGAGGCGAGGCGGGTGGCGGACCGCCTGGCCGCGACCGGCAAGGGCCACGCCCTGTTCGAGACGGGCTACGGCCCCTCTGGCCTGCCGCATATCGGCACCTTCGGGGAGGTGGCGCGCACCACCTGGGTGCGCCGTGCCTTCGGCCGGCTCACCGGCCTCCCTTCCCGCCTGCTCGCCTTCAGCGACGACATGGACGGGCTGCGCAAGGTGCCGGACAACGTGCCGAACAAGGCGATGCTGGCGCAGCACCTCGGCAAGCCGCTGACCGCCATCCCCGACCCCTTCGGCACGCATGAGAGCTTCGGCGCGCACAACAATGCCCGCCTCAAGGCCTTCCTGGATACCTTCGGCTTCGAGTACGAGTTCGCCTCCTCCACCGAATACTACCGCTCCGGCCAGTTCGACTTCGCGCTGATCACCATGGCGGAGCGGCACGACGCGGTGCGCGACGTCATCCTGCCGACGCTGGGGCCGGAGCGGCGGGCCACCTATTCTCCCTTCCTGCCCCTCCACCCGGAGACGGGGGTGGTCATGCAGGTGCCGATGGAGGAGGTGCGGCCGGAGGAGGATCTGCTGGTCTGGCGCGACCCGGCCGATGGCCGCCGACACGCCACGCGCATCACCGGCGGCCATGCCAAGGCGCAGTGGAAGGCGGATTGGGCGCTGCGCTGGCACGCGCTCGGCGTGGACTACGAGATGTCGGGCAAGGACCTGATCGACAGCGTCCGCCTCTCCTCCCGGATCTGCCGCATCCTGGGCTCGGAGCCGCCGCTCGGCTTCACCTATGAGCTGTTCCTCGACGAGCAGGGGCAGAAGATCAGCAAGTCCAGGGGCAACGGCCTGACCATCGAGGAATGGCTGCGCTACGCGCCCGCGGAATCGCTCGCGCAGTTCATGTACCAGGCGCCGCAGCGGGCGAAGCGGCTGCATTTCGACGTGATCCCGCGCGCGACGGACGAGTATCTCTCCAATGTCGAGAAGCTG
>DASQVL010000090.1:0-5643 GCA_035640795.1 Crenalkalicoccus sp.
CGGACATGGTGCCGGCCTGGATCTCGCCGTTCTCCAGCAGCGGCAGCAGGGTCGGGAAGTCGCCGACGCGCAGGTGCCGGTGCGGCTTGAAGTCGCGGAAGTCGCGCCGGAGGAAGATCTGCCGGTAGCTGGGCGCCGCCGGGGCATAGGCCGCGAGCAGCATCTTGTTCGCCGCGGCCGAGAGCAGCAGCGGGAAGTCGGAAGTGGTGTGGAAGGCGCGTTCGGCCAGCAGGGTCGGGTTGCGCCGCACGTTGCGCTCACCGCGGGCCCGGAGCAGCTCGCCGACCATGTCGGAGGGCCGCCAGCCCAGGAACTCGGCATGGCGGCCATTCCCCTGCGGCTGGTAGCCGGGCATGGCGCGGGCGGCGAGCGCCTCGGCCATGGCGTCGATCAGCAGCGCGGGATCGTCGTGGCCCGGGCCGGTCTCCGGCCGCGCGGGCACGGAGGGACGTGGGCTCCCCGCGACCAGCGCGTCGAACAGCGCACGCCGGACCTGGTCGGCGCTCCAGCCGCGCTCCACCGCCTCGACGCGGATCGGGGTGATGCGCTCGGCCGGCAGCAGGGCGCGGGCGGCGTCGATGGCGGCGTCGATGCCGGCGATGCGCTCGCGCTCGGCGCGCTGGGCCTCGGCGCGGACGGCCTCGAGATCGGGGGTGACCGGCGCCGCACGGGTGGGCTCCGGCGGGCTGGGCGCGGTGGTCGGCACGGCACTCTCCTGGGGCGGGGCGGCGGGCGGCGCGGACGGCGCCGGATCGGCAGCCGGGCTGGCCGGCGTCGTCTCGGGCATGGATGGGTCCTCGTCGGGCAGGGCGGGTTCGATGGCGATGGAGGGAGCGCCCTGCGGCTCCTCTCCCCGCACCGCCGCAGCCGGGTCGACAGGGACCGGCACGACGGAGATCTCGAAGGGCTCCCAATCCACCGCGCGGTGGACGGTGCCGCCCGTGCCGGGGTCAGGCACCGGCTCGTAGCGGTGCACGCGGTAGCCGACGCTGACACTGCGCAGCGTGCCATCGGCGACCCGCTGCCAGACCGGCTCGACGTCGGCGGCGGTGCTGAACTGCAAGGTGGCGTACCCGCAGCCGGCCTCGATCCGGGCGGCCATCACCCGGCCCAGCACGTCGCGCGCATCGCCCCGCCGGTGGGTGTTCAGCACCGGGGCGCGGCCGGAGCCGAGCGCCGCCATGCGCACCGCCTCCGGGCGCATGTCGAGCTCCTCCAGGATCGGCCCGAGCCCCGCGACGAAGTTGCGGGCGCGGGCGCCAGTCGACCACACCACCTCGACCGTGCGCGCGGCCCGATCCACGGTGGCCGGGGCGGCGATGGCGCGCTGCGCCACGATCGGCGCGGTGGGAACTTCCGGCGCGGGGGCGTCCCCGCCCGGCTCCATGCTCTCGCTCATGTCTCGCTGGTCGATCCTGATGCGCGCCGCCGGTCAGGGCGCGGCGTAGCCCTGGGCGCTGACGAAGACCGCGGCGCCGGCGGTCAGGCAGGCGACGTTCAGCGCGGTGTTCGCCGTGCCCTTGAGCGGGGTGGCGAAGACCAGGTCCACCGGCGTGGTCATGTTCGCCGGCAGGTTCAGGCGGAAGATCACCGTCGCGCCGTCCTTGAGCACCACCTCCGTGGCCGCCGCGCCGGTGTTGATCAGGGTCGCCCCGGTCACGTAGTTCCGCACCCCCGCGCCCGCCGCCGCCTTCATCGCCACGTCGGTGGTGTTGGTGATGCCGCCGGCGGCGCCGGCGAACTGCCAGTCCAGCTCCGGGATGCCGTAGGGCTTGACCACCAGGGCGCCGATCAGGGTGGCCAGCAGGTCGACGTTGCGCCCCGAGGTGACCGCGGACGGGTTCGCCGACAGGCCGGTCGCCACGTAGAGCGGGTTGCCGGGGCCATTGGTGTTGCGCGCGGCCGCGCCCTGCACCTGCTGCGAGCCGTTGCCGGACCCGACCACCGTGACCGCCATCCCCTGCCCGGCATTGGCGGCGCCGCGGCCGGCAGTGATCTCGGCGGTCAGCTCCGCGTAGTCGACCACGGTGACGAAGTTGACGTTCACCGTGGTGCTGCTGGCCGGCCCCGCCTCCTTGGTGAAGGACACCCAGCCGGTGTTGACCCAGGCGCCGCCGAAGCCGGCCGTGCCGTCGAGGGTGAAGTTGCTGGTGTCGAGCACCGTGACCGTGCCGGTCCACGGGAAGGTGACTCCGGTGAGCCCGACCACGTTGGCGGCGGTGACCACGTCGCCGGTGGTCAGGCCGTGCGCGGCGCGGGTGATCTTCACCGTGCCGTCGGTGTGCGCCGCGATTGCGGTCACCGCATCGAGCTGCTGGCGGTTGCGCACCCGGAGCCGCACCCGGTACGGCCGGTTCGGGTCCGGGATCTGCTGGTGGCGGACGTAGCTCTGCGCGCGGGCCGCCGCGCCGTCCATGGTCCGGCCATGGAACCACGCCTCCTCCGGGAAGCACTCGATCTCCAGGCAGGAGAAGCCGGTGCTGGCCGTGGTCGGGATGGTGGACGCGGCCGACATCAGCCGCGGCATGCCGCCGGTGGCCACCTCGTAGATCGCCTGGGTGGCGGTGGTGCCGTCGAGGCGCCAGGCGGCGACCGCCATCTCGTCCGGCTGGCGGGTCTCCGGGTCGATCGAGACCAGCTCCACGAACACCGTCTGTCCGGCGATGCGCTGGCCGAGGTTCAGCGCCACCATCAGCCGCACCGGGATGGTGAAGACCTCCTGCGAGAGGAACGCCAGCTCGTCGTCGAGCGCGGTGCCGGTGCCGATCGTCAGCAGGCCGTTGCCGACCGAGTAGCTCATGCCCGAGCCGCGCTGCTGCACCTCCCACCGGTCGGGGCGGATGGCGGTGCCGGCGAAGTCGCTGCGCCACTTCTTCTGCAGCGACTGCACCTTCAGCATGTCCTCGGTGGGGTCGTAGGCGTGCGTCATCGCGGTCCGTCCTGCGGTGGCGGGGTTGTGGGTCCGGGGGCCGCCGCGCCGGTGGCGGCGATCTCGATGGCGGCCAGCTGCGCCGCATCCTGGGCGGCGCCGGACCTGGCGACCCGGCGCGGATCGGTGTCGAGGGCGAGGCCGGCGTCATCCAGCAGGGCATTGGCTTCGCGGATCAGCTCCACCGCCTGGCGGAAGTCGTAGCCGAAGGCGCCGGCGGCCTCGGGCTGCGGCACGAAGCCGGCCCGCACCTGTGCGATCAGCGCGGTGGTGTCCTTCAGCGGGTCGATCATCTCGTGCGCCGGCGGGACGTGGCTGACGCCGTCCGGCATCTCGGCGCCCCACAGCCCGAGCAGCGCGCCCTGCTGGTGGAAGCGCTCGGCGACCGGCCGGACCAGCATCGGGATCAGCATGCCGTACTGCACCTGCTCGCAGAGCCGGCGGAACTCGATCTTGCCGGCGCGCAGCGAGGAGTAGTTCGCCTGGGTCAGGTCGCCTGAGACCTGGTCGTAGGTGAGGCCGGCGCCGACCGCGGCGGCCTCGAGCGCACGCTTCGCAAAGGCGGTGTGCGATCCCCCGCCGCTCGGGTTCACCACCTCCACGTTGCCCATGCCGCGGCGGTAGAGGATCATCCCCGGCTCGAAGCTCTCGACCGCCCGGCCCTGGGCGTCGCGGAGCAGGCCGGCCGCGGCGCCGGTCAGGCCCTCCTCGCCCTCCTCGGTGACGACCGCGGCGAGGCAGGCCTCGATTTTGGCCTTCATCAGCAGCGCGGCCTCGTAGTCGCCGAGGTCGCGGAGCCGCAGGAGCACAGGTGCGAGCCAGGAGACATTGCGCAGCTGGCCGGGGCGGCGCTTGCGGTAGACGTGCAGCACGTCGCGCGCCGGCACCGGCTCGCTGTCCAGCCTGCCACCCGAGGGCAGCAACCAGGAAGCGCCGGGGTGGACCCGGTACAGCCAGTAGGCTACCGGCTCACCGGCCTCGCCGAGCGCGATGCCCTGCAGCGTCGGCCGACCCCCGACCAGGCCGTTCCGTGCCGTGTCCAGGTGGTCGCTCTCCAGCACCTGCAGGCGCAGCCCGACCGGGTTGGCCGGCGTTACCTCGGCCGGCAGCAGGCGGACGAAGCATTCGCCGCTCTCGACCACCGCGCGCGTCACCAGGGCCTGCAGGCCGGCGAGGTCGAGCCGGCCCTCGGCGTCGCAGCCGGTGCTCTCGGCCCAGCGGCGCCAGGCCTCGGCATGGGCGCGGTCCGGCCAACGGGTGGTGATGCCGGCGCCCACCGCGTTGCCGGTCCAGAGGTCGACGATGCGGGCGGCGTAGGGGTCGTTGCGCACCGCATCGCGAGCACGCCGAGCGACCGTCGCCGCAGCCGCGCCAACCTCGGCGTTGGCGCTGCCGCCCGAGGGTGCCCAAGCCGAGGCACGGCTGTCCCCCGCCGCGGCATAGCCGCGCAGCGCCTGCCATGCGTCGCGGAGGCGTCGGATCACCCGGTTCTCTCCCGCGAGAAGCTGGCGAAGGTGACCGAGGGGCGGCGCGCTGCGCTGTTCTCGGCGCCATGCAGCACGGCCAGAGCGCGGCCAAGCTCGTCGAGGCTGCGGTACTCGACGGTGCGGCCGTCGAACGTCACCCGTGTGGTGCCGCCGGTGTAGGCGGCGGCGAGGGCTGCGGCGCGGCTGCCGGCGGGCTGCGCCAGCGCCCAGGCGAGGACGGCCGGATCCATGGTCACGCTCCTCGCGGGCACGGACAGACGCTAGGGTTTCGTGACGCGACCGGTGCGCGGGGCCGGCCGGAGTGGGCCGCATCGCGCATCTCCGCGGCCGCGGTATGCTGGGGCCGGGCAGCACCGGAGCGGCGGACATGGCCCAGACGAGGGCAATCTACGCCAGTTCCAATGGCGACCGCTGGCTGCTCGTCCGCGACCCCGCGTCCGGGCGGGTTCTCGTGAGGCACGAACCCAACGCCGCGTCGGGCGGACGGACGAGCGAGCTCGGGGTGGGCGAGTTCCTCGTCCGGGGCAGCCATGGTCCCGAGCACCAGGAACTGCTGCGGCTGATCGGGACGCTGGTCGACGACACGGACACCTGACGGGCCGCGCCGCGACGGCACGCCCAGCGTCCTCTCGATGTCCTCAGCGGATCCAGCCGCCGCGCGGCGCGAGCCACGACCTTGGGCGCGTGCCGGTGGCGGGCTGCTGCGGTGGAACAGCGGCGGTGGGCGTTGCCGGCTCCGGTGCCGGCAGCGACAGCGCATCGGCCATCCGCGCCCAGCGGCCTTCGCCCCAGCCGTCCATCCCGAGCGCCGCCGCGGCGGCCCGGGCGTACACCCGGCAGTCCAGCGCCTCGTTCCTCTCGCGCGTCTTCACCCACTCCAGCCGCCGGAAGCCGTTCCGCCCGGCGCGCGCCACCAGCTGCTCGGCGGTGAGCTGGCGGCAGAACTCCTCGCCGGCGGCGTGGATGGGCAGATGCACGTAGCCCGGCGGGAACGGATCGCCGCTCTCCGCCGTCGGCCGCTCCAGCTTTAGCCAGCCATAGGTCTCGCCCTTGAGGAAGGACGAGCCCACCGGCCAGAGCTTCAGCCCGCCCAGCCTCCGCCCGTTGCGCCGCACCTCGGTGGCAGCGGGCTGCCCGACCGCGGCGCGCAGCCCGTCCTGGCCCTTGACCGCGATGGCGCGGCCGGCGCCGGCCCGCCGCACGAAGGCGTAGACTTCGGCGGTGGTC
>DASQVL010000091.1:0-4195 GCA_035640795.1 Crenalkalicoccus sp.
TTTCCTTGTTCGGCTGAAAGAGGGCCGTTTCCTCGTCCCGGCCACCCTCCGAGACGGGCCGCGCGCAGCCGCGGTCAAGGGCGCGCAGCGCGGCCGGAGGCCGCTTGCCCTTGACCGTGGCGAGCACGGCCCGACACTCGATGCCAGCCGGGCCCCGTGCCTTACTGGGGTCAGGGCGCAGCGAGGAAGGCCTCGATCTCCCCCAGGAAGCCGCGCGGATTCTCGGCATGCACCCAGTGCCCGGCGCCGGGGATGGTGGCGAAGCGCGCCGCCGGGAAGCGCGCGCGGAACAGCGCGTAGTGTTCCGGCCGGATATAGTCGGAATGCTCGCCGGCCAGCACCAGCGTCGGGCCCCCATAGCGGCCGGGCAGGTCGGGGAAGTCCTCGATCGCCGGCATGGTCGCGGCGATCTCATCAAGGCCGAGCCGCCAGGCGGGCCCCTCCGGACCAAAACGCAGGTTCTGCAGCAGGAAGGCGCGGATGCCGGCCTCCGGCACGCCCTCGGCCAGTGCCGCATCGGCTTCCCGCCGCGTCAGGCCGGGATGCAGCCGAAGGGCGCGCATGGCGTCCAGGAAGGGCCGCCGCTGCGGCGGATAGGGCACGGGCGCGATGTCCGCCACCACCAGCCGCGTCACCGCCTGCGGCCGCGTCAGCGCCAGCACCATGGCGGCCTTGCCGCCCATGGAATGGCCGATGACGGCGGCGGGCAGCGCGCCCGCGGCTTCCAGCGTCTCCGCCACATCCGCGGCCATGCCGGGATAATCCACCCCGAACCGGTGGGGGCTCGCGCCGTGGTTCGGCAGGTCGAGCGCGAGCACGCGCCACCGCGCGGCGAGCGCCTTCTGCACCGATCCCCAATTGCCGACCGAGCCGAACAGCCCGTGCAGCAACGCGACCGGCGCGCCGGTGCCGGCTTCCACCAGGTTGAGGCGCATCGCGCTACAGCCCGCGCTCGCGGCGCGTCGCCTCGAGGTCCTCGGCGACGAAGGCCTGGATCACCTCCTCGAGCGATTCCTGCTCGGAGAAGCCGAGCAGGCGGCGTGCGCGCTCCGCCGTGAAGGCGGCGGGCCAGTCGGCGACGATGCGCTCGATCTCCGGGTCGGGCGCGATGTGCACCAGGGCGCGCGCCTCGTGCCCTGCCACGGCCTCCAGCGTATTCAGCATCTGCGCGACGGTGGCGCTCCGACCCGGCGGGTTGACGCCGCGATCGACGCCGAGCGGCAGCGTGTCCATCGTGGCCGCGTGCAGGAACCACTCCACCGCGCGCCGCGGCGAGCAGATCCAGACGGCGAAGGCCGGCGGCACCGGCAGCTCCGCGGGCTGGCCGAGCAGCGGCTCGCGCAGGATGGCCGAGACGAAGGAAGATGCCGCGCGGTTCGGCCGCCCCGGCCGGATGATGACGGTGGGCAGCCGGATGTTCACCGCATCCAGGAAGCCGCGGCGCGAGGCGTCCTGCAGCAGCAGCTCCGCCGCCGCCTTCTGCGCGCCGTAGCTGTTCGTGGGCAGCTGCCGGGCGTCATCCTCCACCACCGCCTCCTGCCCCCCACTGAAGGTGGCGGCCGAGGAGGTGAAGACCAGGCGCGCCGGCCGGGGCAGGCGACGGCAGGCCTCCAGCACGGTGCGCGCGCCGTCCAGGTTCACGCGCATGCCGATCTCCCACTCCGCCTCCGCCTGCGCGCTGACCACGGCGGCCAGGTGGAAGACCACCTCCGTCTCCGGCGGGATGGCGGCCTGGACCGCTTCGGCATCGGCCACGTTGCCCGCCAGGGCGCGCACGGCGAAGCCTGCCGCGGGCGCGGGCGGCGCCGCCAGGTCGAACAGCGTGAGGCCGGTGATCGCGCGGCCAGCGAGCGCGCCGTCCCGCGCCAGCCGCGCCGCGAGCTTGCGGCCGAGGAAGCCGCCGCCGCCCAGGATCGTGATGCGCATGCCGTCCCTCCGTGCCAGGGGGCGCAGGTTGCCGCCGCCGGGGGCGGCGGCCAAGCTCCGCGCATGATCGGCCGCCACCCGTTCCGCCTGCTGCTCAATCGCCGCGCCGGCCCGCCTGGTATGGTGGTGCTGCCCGAAGCGGGCTTCCAGCGCGCCAGGGCGGCGATCACCAGTTGGGAGGGCTATGCGCCGACGCCGCTGCTCCCGCTGCCCGATGTCGCCGCCGCTTCGCGCGTCGCCGCCGTGCACTGGAAGGACGAGGCGCCGCGCTTCGGCCTCGGCAGCTTCAAGGCGCTGGGCGGCGCCTATGCGGTGCTGCGCGTGCTGCAGGCGGAGCTCGCCCGCAAGGGCGTGGCGCCGGAGGCGAGTGCGGCGGAGCTCGCCGAGGGAAAGTACCGCGAGGCGACCCGGGCGGTGACGGTCACCTGCGCGACCGATGGCAATCATGGCCGCAGCGTCGCCTGGGGCGCGCAGCGCTTCGGCTGCCGCTGCGTGATCTTCGTCCATCCCGGCGTCAGCGCCGGTCGGCGGGAGGCGATCGCGCGATTCGGCGCGGAGGTGCGGGAGGTGCCCGGCACCTATGACGACGCGGTGCGCGCGGCGAACACGACGGCGGAGCGCGAGGGCTGGCGCGTCGTCTCCGACAGCTCGTGGCCCGGCTATACGGAGGTGCCGCGCGACGTCATGCAGGGCTACCGGCTGATGGCGGAGGAAGCGGCAGCGTCGCTCGACCAGCCCCCGACCCATGTCTTCGTGCAGGGCGGAGTGGGCGGCCTGGCGGCCGCTATCGCCGTGCAGCTCCGCGCCCGCTACGGCGCCGCCGCGCCGCGGCTGATCGTCGTGGAGCCGGACGCCGCCGCCTGCCTGCTCGCCTCCGCCGAGGCGGGTGTGCCGGTGGCGCTGCCCGGCCCGCTCGGCACCATCATGGCGGGTCTCGAATGCGGGGAGCCCTCGCTGCTCGCCTGGGCCGAGCTGGAGCGCGCCGCCTTCGCCTTCATGGCGGTGCCCGACGCCGCGGCGATCGCCGCGATGCGGGTGCTGGCCCGCCGGCAGCCGAAGCTGGAGGCGGGGGAGAGCGCGGTCGCCGGCCTCGCCGCCCTGCTGCTCGCCGCCGCCGAGCCCTTCGCCCGCGGCGCACTCGACCTCACGCCCGATAGCCGCGTCCTGCTGTTCGGGACCGAAGGCGCGACCGACCCCGTGCTGTGGCGGCAGCTTGTGGAGGCGCCCGCCGGTTGAGCGACTGGAGGCTGAGCGACTGGACGTCCCGCAGCCGGTTCATCAATCTGTCCCCGAAGCGCCATGGGACCGAAACAGGGTCCGGCTACCTCGCGCGGAGAATCACGGGGAGACCACGCCGATGCAACGCCGGGCCCTGCTCGCCGGAACCGCCGCCCTCGCCCTTGCCTGCCCGCGCCCCGGCCGCGCCCAGGGACGGCCGGAGATCCAGTTCTGGTATGGCCTCGGCGGCGCGCTCAGCGAGGTGGTGCAGGCGCAGGTCCGGCGCTTCAACGAGAGCCAGGACCGCGTCGCCGTCGTCGCCAGCTTCAAGGGCAGCTACGTGGACACCATGACCGGCGCCATCGCCGCCTGGCGCGCCGGCGCCCCGCCGCACATCGCCCAGGTGTTCGAGGTGGGTACGGCCACCATGATGGCCGCCGGCCCCGCCATCCGCCCGGTGCATCAGCTGGCGGAGGAGACGAAGGTGGAGCTCGACCCGGCGCAGTACCTGCCCGGCGTGCGCGGCTATTACAGCGATACGCAGGGGCGGCTGGTCTCCATGCCGCACAACTCCTCCTCCGCCGTCATGTGGCTGAACCTGGACGCCTTCGCCAAGGCCGGGCTCTCCACCACCGAGCTGCCGCAGACCTGGGAGGCGCTGCGTGAGGCGGCCCGCAAGCTCAAGGCCGCGAACGCGACCGAGATGCCGATGACGACGGCCTGGCCCAGCTGGGTGCTGTTCGAGCAGATGGCGGCGATCCACGACGTGCCCCTCGCCACGAAGGAGAACGGCTTCGCCGGCCTCGACGCCCAGCTGGAGTTGACCAGCGACTTCTTCCGCCGGCACACGGACTTCATCCTCGGCCTGCAGAAGGAGGGGCTGTTCCACTACGCCGGGCGGGACAACGCCGGCGATCCGCTCTTCCCCGGCGGCAAGGCGGCGATCAGCTTCAACTCCTCCGCCGGCCGCGCGCGGGTGGTGAAGGAGGCGCAGTTCAAATGGGCCTCCCTCCCGCTGCCCTGGCATGAGGGGCTGGCGAGCCCGAAGAAC
>DASQVL010000092.1:0-5965 GCA_035640795.1 Crenalkalicoccus sp.
CCGGTATCAGTCCAGGGTGATCCCACGCTCCTTGATCAGCGGCACCCAGACGGCGCGCTCGGCCTCGATGAGTGTCCTGAACTCGTCCGGGCCGCCGGTGAGCGGCTCGAGGCCGATGGCGCGCATCCTGTCGGTGACCGACTGGTCCCGGAGGGAAGCGGCGAGTTCCGCCGTCAGCCGATCGGCGACCGCGTCCGGCGTGCGCGCGGGCACGACGAGCCCCTGCCAGGCATAGGCCTCGAAGCCGCGCAAACCGAGGGCCTCCTGGATCGTCGGGACATCCGGGAGATCCGGGTGGCGGGCGGCGGAGCAGATGCCAAGCGCCTTCACCCGGCCCGACCGCAGGTACTCGGCGCCCGAAGGGAGGTCGAGGATCATCGTCTCGAAGTTCCCCGCGAGCAGGTCGTTCAGCGCCGGCGCGGCGCCACGGTAGGGCACGTGATTGAACCGGACGCCCGTCTCCTTCGACAGCCGCTCCATGGTCAGGTGGTGGGGGGATCCGACGCCGGGGGAGCCGTAATCGATGTCACCGGGCTTGGCCCTGGCGGCGTCGAAGAGGTCGCGGGCACCGCCGAAGGCCGAGTTCTGCTTCACGGTCAGCACCAGGGGGAAGCGCGCCATGAGCCCGATGGGCCGGAAATCCTTCTGCGGGTCGTAGGGCAGCCGACGGAAGAGCGCCGGATTGAACACCAGGGTGCCGTTGTCGGCGCTGAACATCGTGTAGCCGTCCGGCGGCGACTTCGCCGTCGCCTCCGCGCCGATGTTGGTCGCCGCGCCCGGGCGGTTGTCGATCACCACCGGCTGGCCGAGCCGCGGCGACATGGCGGCGCCCAGGATGCGCGCCAGGGTGTCCGTGCCGCCGCCCGCCGCGTAGGCGACGATCCATTTGACGGGGCGGTCCGGGTATTGCTGAGCAAGCGCCCCGCGCAGGGGCATGGCGGCGGCGAAGGCAGCCACGAGCGTCGCGCGGCGCGATATGCGGAGGTGTTCCAAGGCGTTTCCTTCCAAGGCGTTTCCCCGGCCATGGCGCGGCTCACCACTCGCGGCGGCTCGGGTCGAACAGCTTGCGCAGGCCCTGGCCGTAATTGCCGTAGTCCTTCTGCAGCTCGGGGAGCCCGGCTGCGTAGGCGGTCACCCGCTGCATGAAGCGCGTCTCGAACATGAAGGCCATGGTGCCTTCCTGCCTGTGCGGCTTCAGCTCCGCCTTGCTCGCCCCCTCGAAGGCCGCGGCGTCCGGCCCATGCGGCAGCATGGTGTTGTGAAGCGAGAAGCCGCCCGGCGCGAAGCCGCCGCCCGGCTTGGCGTCATAGACGCCATAGATCAGGCCCATGAACTCCGACATAACGTTCATGTGGTACCAGGGCGGCCGGAAGGTGTTCTCCGCCACCATCCAGCGGTCGGGGAAGATGACGAAGTCGATGTTGGCCGTGCCCGGCGTCTCCGAGCGCGAGGTCAGCACGGTGAAGATCGACGGGTCGGCGTGGTCGAACAGGACGGGCCCGACCGGGGAGTAGCGGCGCAGGTCGTATTTGTAGGGCGCGTAGTTGCCGTGCCAGGCGACCACGTCCAGCGGCGAGTGGGCGATCTCGGCCCGCCACAGCGAGCCGCCCCACTTCACCGTCAGCTGCGAGGGCGCGTCGCGGTCCTCATAGGCGGCGACGGGGGTGAGGAAGTCGCGCGGGTTGGCCAGGCAGTTGGCGCCGATCGGGCCGCGCTCGGGCAGGGTGAAGGCGCCGCCATAGTTCTCGCAGAGATAGCCGCGCGCCGGGCCGGCCGGCAGCTCCGCCCGGAACTTCACGCCGCGGGGGATCACCGCGATCTCGCCCGGCCCGATGTCAATGATGCCGAACTCCGTCGCCAGCCGCAGCGCCCCCTGCTGCGGCACCAGCAGCATCTCGGCATCGGCGTTGTAGAAGTATTCGTCCTGCATGGAGCGGGTGACGAAGTAGAGATGCGCCGCCATGCCGGCCTGGGAGGCGGCATCGCCCGCCGTGGTGACGGTGCGCACCCCCTCGACGAAGGACAGCCCCTCGCCCGGGATCGGGACCGGGCTCCAGCGCATGGGGGCGGGCGCCACCTCCACTTCGGCGCAGGGCGCGGTGCGCCACAGGCCCGCATCCACCTTCTGGAAGTGGCCCCAGTTCGCCACCGTCGGGCGGATGCGGTAGAGCCAGCTCCGTTCGTTGCTGGCGCGCGGGGCGGTGAAGGGCGAACCGCTGAGCTGCTCGGCGTAGAGGCCGTAGGCGCAGCGCTGCGGCGAGTTGCGGCCGATCGGCAGGGCGCCGGGCAGCGCCTCCGTCTCGAACTGGTTGCCGAAGCCGGAGAGGTAGCTCGGCTCGGCGGTGCCGGACCGCGCCGGGGTGAGTTGCTGCACGACGTTCATGGATGCCGATCCTCCTCGTGTCAGGACTTCAACTCGGCCGACTTCATCTCGGCGCCGTGCTCGAGGGCCCGCCACATCTCGAGGTCGCGCTCGGCCGTCCAGATGCGCGGGCGGTCGAGGCCCTTGGCCTCGTCATAGGCGCGGCTGACATCGAAAGGCATGCAGTGCTCGAAGATGACCCAGTGCCCGTATTTCGGGCGCATCGCCGCCATCGCCTCGTCGTAGACCTGCTGCAGCGTCGCGCCCTTCGCGACGCCCGCCCTGGCGATGGCGAAGAGGTCGGAGGTGAAGGCGATGGTGCCCGCGATGCCCTCCTCCACCTCGGCGCGGTTCACCAGGCTGCGGCCCCGACCGGGCACCAGCTTCTCGGGCCCGAGCGCCCGCACTGCGGCCAGCGTCCCCGGCCAGTCGCCGAAATGCGCGTCGCCGCAATAGGGCGTGGCGCCGAACTCCACCGTATCGCCGGCGAAGAGCACGCGCTCCTTCGGCAGCCAGACCACCGTGTCGCCCGCGGTGTGGCTGCGGCCGATGTGGATGATCTGCACCTCCCGCTGGCCCATCCACAGCGTCATTTTCCCGTGGAAGGTGACATGCGGCCAGGTGAGGCCGGGGATGCTCTCCTTGCCGCGGAACAGGCGCGGGAAGCGGCCGATCTCGCTGTCCATGTCCTGCTGCCCGCGCTCGACGATCAGGTCGCGGGTGACGTCGGAGGCGATGATCTCCGCCCCCGCGTAGCCCGAGGCGCCGAGCACGCGCACCGCATGGTAGTGGCTCAGCACGACGTGCCTTATGGGCTTGTCGGTGACCTGGCGGATGCTGGCGATGACGTCCCGGGCCATGGCGGGGGTGGCTTGGGCGTCGACGACCAGGACGCTGTCCTCACCGACGACCACGCCCGAATTGGGGTCGCCCTCGGCGGTCCAGCCATAGAGGCCAGGGCCGAGCTCCTCGAAGGAGACCTGCTTCTCGGCGAGGTCCCTGGTGCTTGCGAAGTCTGACATGCTTCTCGTCCTCTGGGTTCGTGGCGGGTTGTGCGGAGCCGGCTACTCCGCGTCGCCCTGGCGCTCCGGCGCCGCCTGTTGGAACGCCGGCAGGGCGGTGCAGGCCGCCTCGGCCGCCAGCAGGCGCGGCAGCGGCGACAGGTCGCAGCCGAAGCGGCGCGCATTGGCGAGCTGCGGCACGAGGCAGACATCTGCGAGCGTCGGCGCCGCGCCGAAGCAGAACGGGCCGGCCGTGCCGGTCAGCAGCGCCTCGCAGGCCTCAAGCCCCTCCTCGATGATCCAGCGCGCCCAGTCGGTCACCTCGGCCTCGGACAGCGGAAGGGACCGCAGCCGGGCCAGCACCTTCAGGTTCTGCACCGGGTGGATGTCGCAGGCGATCGCCAGGGCGAAGGCGCGGATGCGCGCCCGCTCGAGCGCATTGCCCGGAAGCAGCGGTGGCTCGGGATGCGTCTCCTCCAGCCACCCGCAGATGGCGAGCGACTGGGTCAGCACGGCGCTGTCATCGGTCTCCAGCGCCGGGAGGAGGCCCTGCGGATTGAGCCGGAGGTAGTCCGGCGCGCGCTGCTCGCCATGGCGCAGGTGGTGGAAGGCGTGCTCGACCGTTATGCCCTTGAGGTTGAGCGCGATCCGCACCCGCCACGCAGCCGAGGAGCGGAAGTAGCCGTGCAGTCGCATCACGAGGCTCCCTGCGACCTGGCCATCTCAGGCCACCACCTGCAGGACATGGTCCTGCCCGGCCGGGGTGACCCCCTCGCGCGCCTTGGCCAAGGCCTGGCGCAGCACGGTCGGGTCGCCGAGGTGGTTCGCCAGCAGCAGGATCAGCTTGGCGTTGACCAGCCGGCTCTGGTCCGGCGTCAGGTCGCGATGCAGCTCGATCAGCGCCTCGTAGAAGTCGTCCGGCGCGGCGATGTTGAGCTCGGTGTTCAGCATGGCGTCCTCCTCATACCGAAGTCAAAGTTCTGACCCGCGCGGCTGGCGAAGCCGGCCGAGGCCGCGACGGCGCCTGAGCGCGTTTGCGTGTCAACACAGACGCACACCGGTATCAGGCATTCCCGGTGGCGCGGGCCACGGCCGTCCATACGAGGTCGGGGTCGAAGCGGCGCCAGCGGGCGCAGACATGCTGGTCCGGCCGCAGCAGGTAGAAGGTGCCGGGCCGGGCGTCGTAGCGCCGGGCCAGCAGCCCCTCGCTGTCCTCCAGGACCGGGATGCCGGCCGTCTCGCGCGGCCCCACCCCCTGCGGCTCGACGAGCAGCGGCCACACCGGGAGAGGCAGGCTGGCGAGGGAACGGAGGGCATCCAGCCGGCCCGGCTGCATCGCCCCGCCATCGTTGAAGTAGAGGCCGGTGAAGCCTCCGGTGCCGAGCTGCGGCAGGAACCAGCCATCCTCGCCGCGGCTGCGCACCGGCGCGTCGGCGGCCGGGGCGCCGGGCACCATCGGGCCGTCGAAGGTATCGGTGTCGGAGGTGTTCAGCGGCGAGTCCCGGTAGGTGCTCGCCACCGAGAGCCGGCCGCTGTTCACCAGGCGGCGGGCGAAGCCGCAATCCCTGGCCAGCTCCAGGGCCGCGTCGCGGAAGGCGCGGCTCGCCTCGCTCTTCGGGGTGATGAAGTCGGTGCTGCGGGTGGAGTTCAGGATGTTCTCGTCGGCGGCTGAGACCCGCTCGGCGTCGTAGCTGTCGAGCAGCGCCTCCGGCGCCTTGCCCTCCAGCACCAGACGCAGCTTCCAGGCCAGGTTCTCCGCATCCTGCACCCCGCTGTTGGCGCCGCGGGCGCCGAAGGGCGAGACCCCATGGGCGCTGTCGCCGGCGAAGAGCACGCGGCCGTGGCGGAAGCGCTCCATCCGAAGGCAGGCGAAGGTGTAGACGCTGACCCACTCCAGATCGAAGCGCGTGTCGCGCCCGAGCAGGGCCTGGACGCGGGGGATCACCCGGTCGGGCTGGCGCTCGGCGACCGGGTCGGCGTCCCAGCCGAGCTGGAAGTCGATGCGCCAGACGCCGTCCGGCTGCCGGTGCAGCAGCACCGACTGGTTCGGGTGGAAGGGCGGGTCGAACCAGAACCAGCGCTCGGCCGGGAACTCCGCCTCCATACGGACGTCGGCGATGAGGAAGCGGTCGCGGAAGCTGCGCCCCTTGCTCTCCAGGCCCATCGCCTTGCGGATGGGGCTGCGCGCGCCGTCGGCGGCGACCAGCCAGTCGCAGCTGAGGTGGTACGCGCCCTCGGGGGTCGAGACGGTCAGCGCGACGCCGTCCGGCCTCGGCTCCAGCGCGGTGACCTGGTTCCTCCAGCGGATATCGAGATTCGGCAGTGCCTGCGCGCGCTCGAGCAGGAAGCCCTCGACGTAGTATTGCTGCAGGTTGATGAAGGCGGGGCGCTGGTGGCCGGTCTCGGGCAGCAGGTTGAAGCTATAGACCGGCTCCTCACGGAAGAAGACCTTGCCGAGGTTCCAGGTCACACCCTTGTCGACCATGCGCTGGCCGCAGCCCAGGCGGTCCCAGATCTCCAGGGTACGCTTGGCGAAGCAGATGGCGCGGGAGCCGGTGGAGAGGCGGTCGTCCTCGTCGAGCAGGACGACCGGGACACGCTG
>DASQVL010000093.1:0-7807 GCA_035640795.1 Crenalkalicoccus sp.
GTGGTCGCGGATGCGCGGACGGGGGAGAGGCTGGCGACGCTCACCTCCACCTCCGTGCTGCGCGGCGATGGCGGCTTCGGAGGGCCGGCGGGCCCGGCTGTCGTCGAGTGTCGGGCCGTGCTCGCCGCGGTCAAGGGCAAGCGGCCTCCGGCCGCGCTTCGCGCCCTTGACCGCGGCTGCGCGCGGCCCGTCGCGGAGGTTGGCCGGGACGAGGAAACGGCCCTCTTTCAGCCGAACAAGGAAACGGTTTTGGCTGGGAGTCTTCCAGCCGGACAGGGCAAGCGCTGCGGAGAAAGGATCAGAAAAAGGATGGTGGGGGTCTTGGGGGAGGAAGTTCCCTTCCTCCCCCAAGGGCCACCTGTTACCCACCCTCCGACAGACCACCCCGGAGGAAGCGCATGCTCGAAGTGGCGAACCTCGCCGAGCTCGCCGGCCATGTCGGCCGCAAGCTCGGCACCAGCGACTGGATCATCGTGGACCAGAGGATGATCGACGCCTTCGCCGAAGCCACCGGCGACCACCAGTGGATCCACGTGGACGTCGAGCGGGCGAAGCGCGAGATGCCGGGCGGCAAGACCATCGCCCATGGGTATCTCACCCTTTCCCTGCTGCCGCGGCTGAACCAGTCCATCTTCGCCATCCGCTCGCGCAAGCGCGGCGTCAATTACGGCTCGAACAAGGTGCGCTTCACCGCGCCGGTGCCGGCCGGCAGCCGCATCCGCGGCCATCTGACGCTGAAAGCGCTGGAGGAAATGCCCGGCGGCGGCCACCGCCTGACCATGGAGGCGACGGTGGAGGTCGAGGGAGCCGAGCGCCCCGCCCTCGTCGCGGAGACGCTCTCCCTGGTCTACGAGTAATACCGGCGTGCGTTTGTGTTGCCACACAAGCGCCCTACACGAACGCCCCCGGGCGCCGGCGCGGCCTCCGGCCGCCTGGCTGCGCGGCAAATGCCGCGGCGGCCATCCGGCCGCTCAGCCTTCTTCGCAGGCTGGAATCAGGATCTATGCAGGGCGGTATCACCCCTCGGCGCGGTGGCCGGAACGCTGCTCGGCGGGCTTGGCGCGCCGCTCCAGGTTGTGCGCGGTGCTGACCAGCGCGATGTGCGAGAAGGCCTGCGGGAAGTTGCCGACCTGGCGCCGCGCCCTGGGGTCGTACTCCTCGGCGAGCAGTCCGACATCGTTGCGCAACGCGAGCAGGCGCTCGAACAGCTCGCGTGCCTCCCGCTCGCGACCGAGCAGGACATAGTTGTCGGCCAGCCAGAAGCTGCAGGCGAGGAACGCCCCCTCGCCCGGCGGGAGGCCGTCCACGGACGAGCCGGTATCGTACCGCCGCACGAAGCCGTCGCGGAGCAGGTATTTCTCGACCGCGGCGACCGTGCCCTTCACCCGCGGATCGCTGGGCGGCAGGAAGCCGACCAGCGGGATCATCAGCAGGCTCGCGTCGAGGAGCTTCGTGTCATAGGCCTGCACGAAGGAGCCGAGGCCCGGATCGAAGCCCTTTTCGCAGACATCGGCATGGATCCGGGCACGTACCTCGCGCCAGTGCCCGACCGGACCCTCAACGCCGAATTCCTCGGCGCCGCGCACCGCGCGGTCCAGGGCCACCCAGGCCATGACCTTGGAGTGGGTGAAGTGGCGGCGGCGGCCGCGTACCTCCCAGATACCATCATCGGGCTGATCCCAGATCTGCGCGACATGGTTGACTAGGGCACGCGTCAGGTCCCGGGCCGCGTCGATTGGGGCGATGCCCAGCTTACGCCCGTGGTAGAGCGCGTCCACGACCTCGCCATAGACGTCGAGCTGGAGCTGTCCGAAGGCGGCATTGCCGATCCTGACCGGGCCCGAGCCCTCATAGCCCGGCAGCCAGGGAACCTCCCACTCGTCGAGCCGCCGCTCGCCCGCCAAGCCATACATGATCTGCAAGTCGTCCGGGCTGCCCGCGGCCGCGCGCAGCAGCCACTCCCGCCAACTGGCCGCCTCCTCGGTGTAGCCGGTGTCCATCAGCGCGAACAGCGTCAGGGTCGCGTCGCGCAGCCAGCAGAAGCGGTAATCCCAGTTCCGTGGGCCGCCGAGCTGTTCGGGCAGCGAGGTCGTGGCCGCCGCCACGATGCCCCCGGTCTCGTGGTGCGCCAGCGCCCGGAGCGTGATGAGCGAGCGCCGCACCGCCTCCGCCCACTCGCCCTTGCTGCGGCACCTGTCGCTCCACGCCCGCCAGGCCCGGTCCTCGGCCTCGACGATCTCCGCCGCCTCGGCCGGGGCGGGCAGCGGACGGTAGGAGGGCGTCCAGGTCAGCAGGAAGGGCACCTCCTCGCCCGCCTCGACCATGAAGTCGGCGACGGTGGTGAGGTCCTTGCCGCGCAGCGGGGCCGGCGTGGCCAACACAAGCCGGTCGGGGCCGACGATGGCCCGCAGCCGGCCGTCGGGCAGGCGCGAGACCCAGGGCACGTCCTTGCCGTAGTCGAAGCGGATGACGAGGTCGTTGCGCATCTCGACCCGGCCGCGCTCGCCCCGGACCAGGCGCACGAGATCGGCCGCACCGTCCCGGCGCGCCATGCAGTCGGTCACGGTGACGGCGCCCTCGGCGGTCTCGAAGCGCGTCTCCAGGACCAGCGTCCCGTCGCGGTAGCGCCGCGAGACCCGCGGCGCCGGATCCCGGGGGGCGAGCCGCCAATGCCCGTTCCCGGGGCTGCCGAGGAGCGCGGCGAAGCAGGCCGGGCTGTCGAAGCGCGGCAGGCACAGCCAGTCGATCGACCCGTTCCGCCCGACCAGGGCCATGGTCTCGCGGTTCCCGACCACCGCGTAGTCCTCGATGCGGCTCGCCATGCCGCTTCCTCCCTAGTGTCCCGATTCCGAAGTTCGCCGCTGGTGCGGCGCTCTTCGGATCGGAACACTAGCCTTTGTTTTCAGTGGCCTGCTGGTCCGCTCCGTTCGCTGCTGACGCAGCGAACTTTGCGGGCAGGACACTAGGGCCGCGAGAGCCCCGACGCTTCGGCCCACCAGCGCCATGGTCAGCGCCGCAGGCGCTCCGTCCAGTCCTTCAGCGCGACCAGCAGGGCCCGGACGAACTCCCGCGTCGGCTCGTCGATCAGGCGCCCCTCGGCATCGAACCGGCTGGCCGCCTGGCCGATCATCACCTCGGGCCGGTTCACCAGGAGGCCGTTCAGGAAGATGAACATCAGGCGCAGATGGGCCTGGGCCCGCGCCGTGCCCAGCGCGCCCGGACTCGCGCCCATGATGGCGATGGGCTTGCCGTCGAACGGCTGTTCGGGCGGGCGGGACGCCCAGTCGATGGCGTTCTTCAGGACGCCGGGGACCGAGTAGTTGTACTCGGGCGTGACGATCAGCAGCGCGTCGGCCGCCTTGATCCGGGCGCGCAGCTCCGCGACGGGGGGCGGAAATCCCTGCTGGCGCACGTCCTCGTCGTAGGGCGGCAGATCGCGCAGACCTTCGTAGGTCTCGATCTCCATGCCCGCCGGCGCCAGCTCCCGCGCCGCGCGCAGGGCCGCGGTGTTGTAGGATCCCCGGCGCAAGCTGCCGGAGATGCCGAGCACCCTGATGGTCCGACCATCCGACATGGATGGAAGCCTCCTCTGCGGTTCAAGGCGTTGGATGCGATCGGGCGGGCCGACACGGTCCGACCGGTCATGGCCGGTCGAGCCACCGGATGCCCTCGGCACTCGCCACGGCGACGCGCCAGGCCAGCCCCACGAACAGCCCGGTCTCGACCACGCCGACGACGGCGCGCAGCCGGCGATCGAGCGCGGCCGCGTCCTCGATCGGACCCGGGCTGCAGTCGGCGATGTGGTTCCCGCTATCCGTCACGAACGGGGCTCCGTCCGGCCCGCGCCGCAGGGCCGCCCGCATCCCCGCCTCCGCGAGGCGCGCGAGCGTCGCCTGCCAGCCGAAGGCGACGATCTCGACGGGGACCGGTCCGCGCCCGAGCCGGGGTACGAGCTTGGAATCGTCCACCACGACCAGCATGCGACGGCTGGCGGCGGCCACGATCTTCTCCCGCAGCAGCGCGCCGCCCCGTCCCTTGACCAGGGCGAGCGAGGACGGCTCGACCTCGTCCGCCCCGTCGATCGTAAGGTCCAGCCGCGCCTGGGCGGCGAAGTCGGTCAGCTTCACGCCGAGCCGGCGCGCGAGCGCCGCGGTCCGCTCGGAGGTGGGCACGCCCGAGACCCGCAACCCCGAGGCGACGCGCGCGGCCAGGGCGTGCAGCACCTGCTCCGCCGTGGAGCCGCTGCCGAGGCCGAGCACCATGCCGTCCTCGACCTCCGCGACGGCCGCCTCGGCCGCGCGCCGCTTCAGCGCGTCCCGGTCGGTCGCGCCGCCGCCCGCCGCCGCCTCGGGCTCCACCGGGCCGAGCGCGCCGAGCACGGCCTCCACGATCTGCTGCGGTCGAGGCTCGACGGAGACGATGATGGCGGCCTCGTCAGAGCCCGGCTCCTCGAGGGTGGCGAACTGGCTGTCCATCAGGCTCGTCGGCATGAAGTGGCCGTGGCGCGCCGCCTGCCGGCGCGAGATCAGCGCCTTGTCACCCTTCAGGTAGACCAGCCGCACATCGGGCCGGCCGCCGCGCAGCACCTCCCGATAGGACCGCCGCAGCGCCGAGCAGGCGACCACGCCGTGCTCCCCCGCGGCGCGGCGCTCGTCGATCCAGGCGGCGATGGCGCGCAGCCAGGGCCAGCGGTCCTCGTCGGTCAGCGGGATGCCGGCGTGCATCTTCTCGACGTTGGCCGGCGGGTGGAAATCGTCCCCGTCCGCGAAGGGCCAGCCCAGCCGTCCCGCGAGCAGGGCACCGACCGTCGTCTTGCCCGAGCCCGACACCCCCATGACGACGACGACCGAGCTCAGATGCCCGTCCATGCCGCTCATCCACCCGTAGCCGCCCGGTCGGCGAAGACCAGGACGTCGCCCCTCGGCCGCAGGGCGGCGGCCGGCAGGGCGGCGTCGCCGTCGAGCAGCCGCCGCAGGATCGCCCGTTTCTCCGCGCCGGTCACCAGGAACGCCACCGCGCCGCTGTCGTCGAGCGCGGGATAGGTTAGGGTGATCCGCGGCTCCGGCTTGGCGCCGACCACGGCCACGACCCAGGCCCTGCGCTCCGCCAGCGCCGGCGTGCCCGGGAACAGCGAGGCGGTGTGCCCGTCCGGACCGAGCCCGAGCAGTTGCACGTCGAACAGCGGCTCGCCCGGCCGCTCCGCCGCGAAGGCGCGAAGTTCCGCCTCGTAGCGCCGGGCGGCCTCCTCGGGCGTGGAGTCCACCGGCACGGGATGCACGTTCCCGGGCGGGATCGGGACCTGCGCGATCATCGCCTCCCGTGTCATGCGCTGGTTGCTGTCCGGGTGGTCCGCCGGCACGAAGCGCTCGTCGCCCCAGAACAGCTGCACGCGCCCCCAGGGCATCCGGTCCCGCCAGGGCGCCGCGGCCAGGCGCTGGTAGAGCCGCTTCGGCGTGGAGCCGCCCGAGAGGGCCAGGGAGAATCCACCCCGCTTCGCGGTCGCCCGCTCGCTCAGCCAAGCGGCGACGCGCTCGGCGAGGGCATCCGGGTCGGCCAGGATCTCGAGCGATGGAGTCATGCCATGTCCCTCCCGCCGCGCAGCGTGGTGATGGCCGCCGCGTAGTCGGCCGCGTGGAACACCGCCGTGCCGGCCACCAGGATCTCCGCCCCGGCGGCGATCGCCGCCGCGGCCGTCTCCGGGCCGACACCGCCATCCACCTCGAACAGGGGCGGGCGGCCGAGCGTGGCGCCCATGGCCCGCAGCCGGCCGATCTTCGGCAGCACTTCCGGCAGGAAGGCCTGGCCTCCGGCGCCCGGGTTCACCGTCATCACCAGCACGACGGCGCAGAGCGGCAGCACCCACTCGGCGGCCTCGGGCGGCGTCGCCGGATCAAGGACCACGCCTGCTTCCAGGCCGAGTCCCCGCGCCCGCAGCAGGGTCGCGTGGAGGTGCGTGGTGG
This sequence comes from Crenalkalicoccus sp., assembly GCA_035640795.1. GTDB lineage: Bacteria > Pseudomonadota > Alphaproteobacteria > Acetobacterales > Acetobacteraceae > DASQVL01. The sequence goes on from DASQVL010000093.1 coordinate 5,961, forward strand.
ACGCGGCTTCGGCCTGCACCAGCACCCGGTCGGCGCCGGCGCGGGCGATGCCGTCCAGCTGCCGCTCGGGCTCGGCGATCATCAGGTGGACCTCGACCGGCTTGCGCGTCGCCGCCCGCACCGCGCGGACCGCGGGTGCGCCGAAGCTGATCTCAGGCACGAAGCGGCCATCCATGACGTCCACATGGATCAGGTCGGCCCCGGCCGCATCGGCCGCCCGCACCTCCTCCGCCAGCCGGCCGAAATCGGCGGCGAGGATCGAGGCCGCGACGAGCGTCAGGGCCCCGCCCCGTCCAGGAAGAAGCGCTCCACCGCCTTGGCGAAGCCCTCCTCGTCGTAGGAGGCGGTGACGGCATCGGCCTGGGCCTGCACCTCCGGGCTGGCATTGCCCATGGCGATGGCGAAGCCGCTGCGGCGGAACATCAGCACGTCGTTCGGCTGGTCGCCGATGGTGGCGATCTCCGCCTCCGGGATGCCGAGGTGGCGGGAGAGCCAGTCGGCGACACCGCCCTTGTTCGCCTGCCTGTGGGTCACGTCGAGGTAGTAGGGCTGCGATCGCGCGGCGGAGGCGGCAGCCCCGAGCGCCTGCTGCACCGCCTTCTCGCAGCGCGCGACCAGGTCGAGGTCGTCGCTGACGCCGACCAGCTTCACCGCATGGTCGAGCGCGGGATCGAGGTCCGCCACGAGCTTGGGCGGGAACTTCACCGTCCACTCCTCACGCGCGACATGCGGCGCCGCGGCATCGCGCAGCAGCCAGTCGGTCCCGGCATAGACCCAGAGGTCGAGGCCGTGGTCGCGGATGATGGAAGCCGCCCGCCGTGCAGCGCCGGCCTCCAGCTCGTGCCCCTCGATGACCGACAGGTCGGGGTGGACGAAGAGCCCGCCATTGAAGCCGGCGATGGGCAGGTCGAGGGCGAGCGGCCCGACCAGCATCGCCATCCCCTGCGGCGGCCGGCCGGAGGTGATGGCGAAGCGCACGCCGCGCTCGCGCAGGGCGCGGACGGCCCGCACGGCGCGCTCGGTCAGCACCTTGTCGCGGGTGACCAGGGTGCCGTCGACATCGGCCAGCAGCAGCGACAGCCGGGTGGGGCGCGGCCGGGTCATGCCGCACGTCCCGGCATCGGCGCGCGCGGCAGGACGATGTCCCGCACCGCCGCGGCGAAGCCGTCCGCGTCGTTGGGCAGCGTGACCGCCGCCGCCCGCGCCTGCACCGCGGCCGGCGCGTTGCCCATGGCGATCGCCAGGCCGGCGACCGCGAACATCGGCAGGTCGTTGGTCATGTCGCCGATGCAGGCGACCTCGCGGACATCGACGCCGAGCAGCCCGGCCAGGGTGAGCAGGGCGTGGCCCTTGTCCGCCTCGGGGTGGGTCACGTCGAGGTAGTAGATCTGGGAGCGTTGCGCCCGCGCGCGCGCGCCCAGCTCCCGCTGCAGCTCCGCCTCGCACGCGACCAGCAGCGCGTGGTCGCGCGACGCCCCGACCAGCTTGCCGGCCCGCCCGAGCCAGGGGGTGAGGTCCTCGACGACCTTCGGCCCGAAGCCGACCGTCCGCCGTTCCAGGGGCACGTAGTCGCCTTCCGGGTTGCGCAGCAGCCATTCGCCGTCGGCGAACACCCAGGCGTCGATGCCGAGCCGATCGAAGGCCGCGAGCGCGATCCGGGCGGCGTCCTCCGGCACCGGGCGTTCGGAGAGCGTCCGCCCGCCGGCATCCAGGATGGCGCCGCCGTTGAACCCGGCGACGGGGATGTCCGGGCCGAGCTGCGCGGCGAGACCGGCGAAGCCGCGCGGCGGCCGGCTGCTGACCAGGGCCAGCGCGACGCCGGCCTCGCGCAGCGCCGCCGCGGCGGC
>DASQVL010000094.1:0-13399 GCA_035640795.1 Crenalkalicoccus sp.
GGTGGCGCGGCGCCCAGGAGGCGCCGGTGGCGTCCGTCAGCACCGCCCGGGCCTCGTCGTTCAGCGCCGCGAACAGCTCCTGGAAGGAGGGGTCCACGCTGTCCGGCTTCTCCACCCAGCGGGCGTAGAGGTCGGCCAGGAAGGCGGCATTCGCCCCCGTCATCACGCTTGCGAGGATGTCCACTCCGGCCATGCGTCTCTCCGTGCCGGCGGGGCCGGCGAGGTCCAGGCCCTTCGCGGCGCGGCGTGGCGGGGTTCCGCGCCCCGGTGCGGGGCGCGTGCGGGCCATGGGGCGCGAAGGGCGCGGCGGGGGTATGCCAGAAGCGCGGTGCCGCGGCCACAGCCGCGCGGCCATGATGCGCCGCAACGCAGCCGTGTATGGGGCGCAGGTTGCAGGGGCGGCCGCTCGGGCTGTACCCGGGCGCGGGCCACTGCAACGACCGAGGCCGATGGCCGATCCGTTCGGGGGAGTGGCCGCACTGCCGCCGGCATGGGCCCGGCGCGCGCCAGGGGGTCACGGATGCTGAGAGAGGAAGTGATTGCGGCGCCGGTGGTCCCGCACGCCCGGTCGCTCGCGGCCCGGAGCGCCATCGGGCTTGCGGCCGTCCTGGGCGCGGCGCTCCTCGTCCAGACGGGGCTGCTCGCCATCGGCTTCTACCGCATCTCCTATGATGAGGCGGCGCGGACGCTGATCGCGCTGCGCTTCGACTGGGGCACGGCCTTCGCCCCGGAAATCTGGCCGCCCTTCCCCAAGATCCTGCTCGGGCTCGCGCTGCGGGTCTGGCATGACCCCTTCCTGGTGCCGCGGCTGCTCTCCTCGCTGGCGGGGCTGCTGGTGGTGTGGGCGGTGTTCGCCCTGGCCGAGCGGCTCGCCGGGGACCGGCGGGTCGCCCTGCTGGCCGCCGCCCTCGCCGTGGTGCAGCCGCAGCGGCTCATCTTCGCCGTCGCGCCGATGTCCGACATCTACTACCTGCTCTTCGTCCTGGCGGCCGCGATCTGCGTCCTGGACTGGCTCCGCGGGCGCGAAGCGGCGCTGCCGGCCGCGGCGCTCTGCCTGGCGCTGGCCGAAACCGTGCGGTTCGAGGCGATCCTGTTCGGCGCGGCGCTTGGGCTGCTCGTCCTGCACCGCTGGCTGGTGGCGCGCCGGCTCCGCTTCCCCATGGTGGCCCTGGTGGCGGCGGTGCTGCTGGCCTTCCCGGCCCGGTGGCTCTGGGCGACCTGGCTGCGCGACGGCTCGCTCGACGCCCTCGGCCTGACCAGCCGGCAATACGTGGCGAATTACGGCGCCAGCCGCCTGCGGGCGCTCTGGCTCAGCCCCTTCGGGCGGAACCTCGCGCTCGACCTGCTGTGGTGCCCGGTGCTGGCGCTCGGGCTGTGGCCCGCCTGGCAGGCTTGGCGGCGCGGCGGGGCGGAGCGCGACTGGCTGGTCGCGCTGTTCCTGCCCTACCTGCTGTTCGGCGCGGTGGTGACGCTGACCTTGAGCGTGCCGATGGCCGCCCCCTGGCGCACCACCGGGGCCTGGGTGCTGCTCGCCCTGCCCTTCACCGCCATGGCGCTGGTGCGGATCGGCGATCGCATCGCCGCGTGGCCGGGCCTGCCCCCCTGGGGCCGCCGGTCCGCGATCGCCGCCCTGCTGGCCGCGGCGCTGCTGCCGCCCGTGATCCGCAGCGGCATCTATGTGCGCACCGGCATGACGGAGGAGGCGACGCGAAGGCCGCGGCGGGACCGGGCGGCAGGTCTCGCCGTGCGGGCGGCGCTCGCCCGGCTGGGCGGCGGCCGGGCGCTGATCGAGAGCGCGAGCAACCTCGACTTCCTGGAAGTGCTGGCGCTGTCCGGCGCGCCGCAGGACTTCGTGCTGAATGCCGGGCGCGACCCGATCGAGGTCGGCATCGAGGTGCCGATGGAGCGGTTGCGGCGCCGCCGGGGCGACACCGCGGCGATCGAGGCCGAGCTGACCGACCGCTACGCCCTGGCCGAGGGCGGCGCGCCGGCCCGGTTCGCGTCGGAGGATATCCGCCTGGTGCTGGCCCGGCGGCCGGAGAGCATCGCGGCGCTCGACGCCTCCCCCGCCGTGATGCGGCAGGCCCAGTACGGCGCCTGGGTGCTGTACCGGGTGCGGCGGCCGGGCTGAGCCGGCCGGGCCCGGAGCGCGAGGCTGGGGGCGCGAGGCTGGGGGCTACCCCCTCAGCGCCCGCACCATGGTGGAGCCGAGCGCGGCCGGGCTTTCCGCCACATGGATGCCGGCGGCGTGCATCGCCTCGGTTTTCGCCGCCGCCGTGTCCTTGCCGCCGGAGATGACAGCGCCGGCATGCCCCATGCGGCGGCCAGGCGGCGCGGTGACGCCGGCGATAAAGCCGACCACCGGCTTGCCCTTGTTCTCGCGCTCCAGGAACTCGGCCGCCTCGATCTCGGACTGGCCGCCGATCTCGCCGATCATGACGATGGACTTCGTCTCGGGATCGGCCAGGAACATCTCCAGCACCTCGATGAAGTCCATGCCCTTCACCGGGTCGCCGCCGATGCCGACGCAGGTGGACTGGCCGAGCCCGGCTGCCGTGGTCTGCGCCACCGCCTCATAGGTCAGGGTGCCGGAGCGGGAGACGATGCCGACCGAGCCGCGGCGGTGGATGTGGCCGGGCATGATGCCGATCTTGCAGGCCTCCGGCGTGATCACGCCCGGGCAGTTCGGTCCGATCAGGCGGGAGGTCGAGCCGGCCAGCGCCCGCTTCACCCGCACCATGTCGAGCACCGGGACGCCTTCCGTGATGCAGACGATGAGCGGCACCTCGGCGTCGATCGCCTCCAGGATGGCATCCGCCGCGAAGGGCGCAGGGACGTAGATCACGGAGGCATCGGCGCCGGTCGCGGCGCGACACTCCGCCACCGTGTCGAAGACCGGCAAGCCGATATGGGTCGTGCCACCCTTCCCCGGCGTCACCCCACCCACATATTTCGAGCCATAGGCGATGCCCTGCTCGGCGTGGAAGGTGCCCTGGGCGCCGGTGAAGCCCTGGGTCATGACGCGCGTGTCCGCGTCGACGAGGATCGCCATGACTATGCGCCCCCCTGCGCCCCGTTGGGCCGCACGGCGCGCACCACCTTCTCCGCCGCGTCGGCCAGGTTGTCCGCGGGGATGATGGCAAGCCCGCTCTCCGCCAGGATCGCCTTGCCGCGCTCCACATTCGTGCCTTCCAGCCGCACCACCAGCGGGACCTTCAGGTGCAGGCTGCGGGTCGCCGCGACGATGCCCTCGGCGATCATGTCGCACTTCGCGATGCCGCCGAAGATGTTGACCAGGATGGCCCTCACATTCGGGTCGCTGGTGATGATGCGGAAGGCCTCGGTCACCCGCGCCGCATTCGCCGTGCCGCCCACGTCGAGGAAGTTGGCCGGCGAGGAGCCGTAGAGCTTGATGATGTCCATGGTCGCCATGGCGAGGCCGGCGCCGTTCACCATGCAGCCGATCTCGCCGTCGAGCGCCACGTAGTTCAGGTCGTGGCGCGTCGCGTCCAGCTCCTTCGGGTCCATCTCGGACTCGTCGCGCAGCGCCTCGAGATCCTTGTGGCGGAACAGCGCGTTGTCGTCGAAGGCGACCTTGGCGTCGAGCGCCACCACCTCGCCCTGCTTCGTCACGACCAGCGGATTGATCTCGACGATCGCGCAGTCGAGCTCGATGAATGCGCGGTAGAGGGCAGTGACGAAGCGCTCGAAGCTCCTGAGCTGCGGGCCGGAGAGGCCGAGGCCGAAGCCCAGCTTCCGCGCATGGAAGCCGGCGATGCCGGAGGCCGGGTCCACCGCCGCGCGCAGGATGCGCTCGGGGTGGCTCGCCGCCACCTCCTCGATCTCCATCCCGCCCTCGGAGGAGGCGATGATGGTGACGCGGGAGGTCGCGCGGTCCACCAGCAGGCTCAGGTAGAGCTCGCGGTCGATGTCGCAGCCCGCCTCGACATAGACCTTGTGCACGAGCCGTCCCGCGGGACCGGTCTGCTGGGTGACCAGCACATGGCCGAGCATGGCGGTGGCGGCAGCCTTCGCCTCCGCGGGGGATTTCGCCAGCCGGACGCCGCCCTTGCCGTCGGGATCGTCGGCGAAACGGCCGGCGCCGCGGCCGCCCGCGTGGATCTGGGCCTTCACCACCGCGATGGGACCGGGCAGCCGCTTCGCCGCCGCCTCCGCCTCCTCCGGTGCCCGGGCCACGTGCCCGTCCAGCACGGCCACGCCGTACCGGCGCAGCAGCTCCTTCGCCTGGTATTCGTGGATGTTCATGGCACCCTGTCCTGCGCCGCAGGCGGCGTGAAACGCCAGGCGACCGCCACCCGGTTCCAGCCATTGATCGCAACAACCGCCGCAGTCAAGGCGGCGAGCTTCGCCTCGCCCAGCGCCTGGCGCGCCGCCTCGTGCACCGCGTCCGGGATGCCGCCCGGCGCCATCCCGGTCGCCGCCTCGGCCCAGGCGAGGACGGCGCGCTCCTCCGCGGAGAATACCGCCGCCTCGCGCCACGCCGCGACCTGCGCCAGCTTCGCCGGGTCGGCCTGCATCCTGCCCAGCTCGTTGGTGTGGTACTGCAGGCAGAAGGCGCAGCCATTCATCTGGGAGACGCGGAGCTTCATCAGCTCCGGCAGCGCGGGGTCGAGCCCCGCGTCATGCGCCGCCTTGTCGAGCGCCATGAGCGACTGCGCCAGCGCCGGCGCAGCCCGGTGCAGCGCGCCGTACTCCATGCGGGGGGCGTGCATGGTCAAACGCCCAGCTTCTTGAAGTCCTCGATCAGCTTGCGCACGGCCGCGCAGGACTTGTCGAAGGCCGCCTTCTCCTCCGGCGTGAACTGCACCTCGACGATCCGCTCCACCCCGCCGGCGCCGAGCACCACGGGCACGCCGACATAGAAGCCGCTCTGCCCATACTCGCCGTTCAGCATTACGGCGCAGGGCAGCACGCGCTTCTTGTTCTTGAGGTACGCCTCCGCCATCGCGATCGCGGAGCTCGCCGGGGCGTAGAAGGCGCTGCCCTTCTCCAGCAGCTTCACGATCTCCGCCCCGCCATTGGCGGTGCGGGTCACGATGGCGTCGATCCGCTCCTGCGTCGTCCAGCCCATCCTGATGAGGTCGGGCACGGGGATGCCGGCCACGGTGGAATAGCGGATCAGCGGCACCATGGTGTCGCCATGGCCGCCGAGGACGAAGCCGGTCACGTCCTCGACCGAGACCTTGAACTCCTCGGCCAGGAACAGCCGGAGGCGGGCGGAATCCAGGACGCCCGCCATGCCGACCACCTTGTTGGCGGGCAGGCGCGACTTCTGCTGCAGCACCCACACCATGACGTCGAGCGGATTGGTGATGCAGATGACGAAGGCGTCCGGGCAGTAGGTGCGGATGCCCTCCGCCACCTGACCGATGACGCCGGCATTCTTGGTGAGCAGGTCGTCGCGGCTCATCCCCGGGGTGCGCGGGAAGCCGGCGGTGACGATCACCACGTCCGCACCGGCGATGGCGGCGTAGTCCGAGCCGCCGGTCATCAGCGCGTCGAAGCCCTCCACCGGGCCGGACTGCATGATGTCGAGCGCCTTGCCGGCGGCGACGCCGCCGAAGACGTCGAACAGGACGACGTCGCCCAGCTCCTTCAGCCCGATCAGGTGGGCGAGGGTGCCGCCGATATTGCCGGCGCCGATCAGCGCGATCTTGTTGCGGGCCATTGCGGGAGCCTTCGTCGGGGATGCAGGCCGCGTTACCTAGCCCGGCTTCGGCGCGGGCGGCAAGGCGCCGGCCCGGCGCCGCATCGGTCCGCCCGCGATCGGTTGCAGGATCACGTCAGGTGCGGCAGGTCCATCCAGTCCTGGCCCTGCATCTCCTCGAGCCGGCTCGCCGTGCGGCGGAACATCGCCGCGTTCTCGCCCGCCTCGCAGAGCGCGTCCGGCGGCGCCGCGGCGGAGGCGATCAGCTTGCAGCGATGCTCGTAGAGCGCGTCCACCAGCGTCACGAAGCGGCGCGCCTCGTCGAAGTTCTGCGGCCCGAACCGCGGCACCCCGTCCAGCACCAGGGTGTGGAAATGGGTCGCCAGCGCCAGGTAGTCGGCCGGGCCGAGCGGCCGGCCGCAGAGGGCCTGGAAATCCGCGCGAGCAACCCCGCGCGAGGCCTCCGGGATCTCGAGCCAGCGGCCGAGCAGCGAGAGGCGGCAGGGCTTGCCATGCCTCTCCCCGGACAGGGCGAGGAAGTCGGCATCCAGCGCCGCCTCCGCCCGTGCATCGGCCGGCACATACCAGATGCGCTGGCCGCGCAGCCGGTCCCGCCGGTAGTCGCGCGCCGCGTCCAGCACCAGCAGGTCGAGGTGGCGCTTGATCAGCGCGATGAAGGGGAGGAAGGCATCGCGCCCCGGCTGGCCCTGGAACAGGTCGTCGGGCGCGGTGTTGCTGGTCGCCACCACCACCACGCCGCGGGCGAACAGCGCCTCGAACAGCCGGCCGAGGATCATGGCATCGGCGATGTCGTGCACCTGGAACTCGTCGAAGCAGAGCAGCGAGGCTTCCCCGGCGATGCTGTCGGCCAGCGGCGGGATCGGGTCGGCGGCGTCGCCATGCTGCTGCTTCCAGGCATGGATGCGCCGGTGCGCCTGCTGCATGAATTCGTGGAAATGCAGGCGGCGCTTCCGCGGCACCTCGGCGCAGGCGAAGAACAGGTCCATCAGCATGGACTTGCCGCGCCCGACCTCGCCGACGAGGTAGAGGCCCTGCGGCGTGCCCTCCGGCGCCTCCTCCACCGGCTTGCGTCGGAAGAAGCGGGCGAGGAAGGCCTCGCGCGGCGCCTCCGGCTGCGGGTCGTAGCCGCGCAGCCGCCGCCAGAGGTCCTGCAGCCGCTCCGCCGCCAGCGCCTGGGCGGGGTCGTGGGCGAGCGCGCCGGCGGCGACGCGCGCGCGATAGGCCGGCAGCGGCCCATCCCGGCCGGCCGTGCCCTGAACGGGAGCGAGGGAATCCATCGCGGCCCGGCATAGACCCTGTCCGGCGGACGAACAACCGCTGCCGCTCACGCCGGCGCGAGCCGCCTCGCCCGCACCCCCCGGACGTGTCAGATAGACGGCAGCCCACACGGCCGGAGACCGCCATGTCCGCCGCCCTGCAGCCCGATTCCGCCGCCCTCGCCGAGACGGGGCCGCTCGACCTCGCCCCGTTCCGCGCGGCGCGGCTGCGCACCGACCCCTACCCCTATGTCGTCGCCTCGGGCTGCGTCAGGCCGGAGTCGCTGCCGGCGCTGCGCGCCGATTTCCCGCATCTCGAACGGGCGGGCTATCACCCGACCGACACCTTCCAGGCGAAGGGCGCCTTCGCCGCGCTGCTCGCGCAGATCGAGGCGGGGGCGCTGGACCGCGCGATGACGGAGAAGTTCGCGGGCCTGGGGCCGGACTTCACGCAGCTGCCGCGCCTCGTCACCGTCCGCTACGTCTCGGCGGCACATGAGGGGCGGCCGCACACCGATGGTGAGCGCAAGGTGGCGACGCTGCTGATCTACCTGCACCATGGCTGGGCCTCGCCCGAGGGGCGCATCCGGGCGCTGCGCAGCGAGCGGATCGAGGATGTGGTGGAGGAGGTGCCGCCTGATGAGGGCAACATCTTCGCCTTCCTTCGCTCCGACCATTCCTGGCACGGGCACACACCCTTCACGGGGGAGCGGCGGGTCGTGCAGGTGACCTGGCTGCGCGACGCCGCGGCGGCCGAGCACAAGCGGCGGCATGGCAACCTGATCTGGAAGCTGAAGGGGTTGTTCGGGCGGTAGGATCGGGACGGCCCGAAACAGGCTCGGCCGGGAGTCTTCCAATCGAACCGGGCAAGCGCCCCCGAGAAAGGATCAGAAAAAGGATGGTGGGGGCTTTGGGGGAGGAAGTTCTCTTCCTCCCCCAAGGGCAACCTACGAAGCCGCCCGCGGCGCCTCCCAATCCCCCCGCGCCCGCGCTTCCGCCGCCGGCACGGTCAGCCACAACTTCTTGCCCTCGATCCCGCGGATCATCGACACCGGCACCCAGTGATGCTCCCCGCCCGAAGTCGGGTCCGCCCTGGTCAGCTTGATCCGCATCCCATCCACATGGTCCACCGTGCCGACATGCTGGCCGTCCGAGCCCACCACCTCCATGTGCCCGCTGATCTGCGCCAGGTCGAACATCGGCTCGCTCTCCTGCCGAGGGGCCCGCAAGGGTAACGAGGCAGTCCCGCCCCGGATGCCGGCGGGGACCCACACCTCACATAAAGATATCCTTATACTTTACTATTCCCCCTCCCGCTTGCGCCGCCATCGTGCTAGGCGCGGTTCGACGCAGCCGAGAGAACGCCGATGCCCATCGCCGCCGATTACGTGGTGAAGGACCTGTCGCTCGCCGATTGGGGCCGCAAGGAAATCGCCATGGCCCAGGACGAGATGCCCGGCCTGATGGCAATCCGCCGCGAATACGGGCCGTCCCGGCCGCTCAAGGGCGCGCGCATCGCCGGCTGCCTGCACATGACCATCCAGACCGCGGTGCTGATCGAGACGCTGAAGCACCTCGGCGCGGATGTCCGCTGGTCGTCCTGCAACATCTTCTCGACCCAGGACCATGCCGCCGCCGCCATCGCCGCCGCCGGCACGCCGGTCTTCGCCGTGAAGGGGGAGACGCTGCCGGAATACTGGCAGTATGTCCGCCGGACGCTCGAATGGGGCGATGGCGGCACGCCGAACATGATCCTCGACGATGGCGGCGACGCCACCATGCTGGTCCATCACGGCCTGCGCGCGGAACGCGGCGACACCGGTTTCCTCGATCACCCGGGCAATGAGGAGGAGGAGGTCTTCTTCGCCCTCATCAGGGACACGCTGAAGGCGAAGCCCGGCTGGTTCGCGGCCCTCGCGGAGAACATCCGCGGCGTCTCCGAGGAGACCACCACGGGCGTCCACCGCCTGTATCAGATGGCCAAGGAAGGCCGCCTGCTCTTCCCCGCCATCAACGTGAATGACAGCGTCACCAAGTCGAAGTTCGACAACCTCTATGGCTGCCGCGAGAGCCTGGTGGACGGCATCCGCCGCGGCACCGACGTGATGATGGCGGGCAAGGTCGCCATGGTCGCGGGCTTCGGCGATGTCGGCAAGGGCAGCGCCGCCAGCCTCCGCAACGCCGGCTGCCGCGTGATGGTGAGCGAGGTGGACCCGATCTGCGCCCTGCAGGCGGCGATGGAGGGCTACGAGGTGGTGACGATGGAGGAGGCGGCGCCGCGCGCCGACATCTTCGTCACCGCCACCGGCAACATCGACGTCATCACGCTGGACCACATGCGGGCGATGAAGCACCGCGCCATCGTCTGCAACATCGGCCACTTCGACAGCGAGATCCAGGTCGCGGCACTGCGCAACTACAAGTGGGAGAACGTGAAGCCGCAGGTGGACGAGATCGAGTTCCCCGACGGCAAGCGCATCATCCTGCTCAGCGAAGGCCGGCTGGTGAACCTCGGCAACGCCACCGGCCACCCGAGCTTCGTGATGAGCGCCTCCTTCACCAACCAGACGCTGGCGCAGATCGAGCTCTGGACGAATCCGGGCCGCTATGAGCGCAAGGTCTACACCCTGCCCAAGCACCTGGATGAGGCGGTGGCCGCCCTGCACCTCGAGAAGGTCGGCGCGAAACTGACCAGGCTCCGCCCCGACCAGGCCGCCTATATCAGCGTCGCGCCCGAGGGCCCCTTCAAGGCGGAGCACTACCGCTACTGATAACTGGCCCATGACGTGCTGACGCACTTCATGCCTCGGGCGCCGGCGCGCGCTCCGCGCGCTTGGCTCGCCGCACAAGCGGCGGGCCGCATTCGGGTCCCCATGCACGTTGCGCAGCAACGTGCATGGGGACCCGTCGCGGCCTCGGCCGGCTGCGCCGGCCGCAGGTCAGGACTTGACGAGGCGGGTATGACACCTCGCCGAGAGAGGCCATGATGGCGCGGGGCGGCACGGGGGCGGCGATGCTCGGACGGCGCGGGGTGATGGGCCTGGGCGCGGCGGCGGCGCTGGCCAGCGCGGCGCGCGCCCAGGGCTTCCCGGAGCACCCGCTGCGCTGGGTCGTGGGCTACCCGCCCGGCGGCGCCTCCGACACCTTCGCCCGCCTGATCGGCGCCCACATGTCGGCGAAGCTCGGCCAGCCCGTAGTGGTGGAGAACCGCCCGGGCGGCGGCGCCGTCGTCGCCAGCGAGGCAGTGGCCCGCGCCGCGCCCGACGGCACCACGCTGCTGCACGTCGACAACGGCATCCTGGTCTACAACCCGGCGCTCTATGCGCGCCTGCCCTACGACCCGGACCGCGACTTCCGCGGCATCGGCTTCATCGGCCGCTTCCCGCTCTTCATCGTGGTGCGGCCGGACAGCGCGGTGCGCGACTTCGCGGGGCTGGTTGCGGCATCCAGGCTCCGCGCGCCGACCTATGGCACGCCGGCCGTCGCCTCGCCGCACCACCTGGCCATGGAGATGGTGAAGCGCCGCACCGGGCTCGAGGCGACGCACGTCCCCTATCGCGGCGGCCCGGCCGCCATGCAGGACCTGCTCGCCGGCCTGGTGGATACCGTGGTGATCGACTGCGCGACCGGCATCCCCTTCCTCACCTCGGGCAAGGTGCGCGCCCTCTGCGCCTTCAGCGAGGAGCGCAGCCCGCGCGCGCCGGAGGTGCCGACGCTCCGCGAGCTCGGCCACGCCCAGGCCGTCGCCTATGGCTGGCAGGGAATGAGCGCGCCGGCCGCGACGCCCGATGCCGCCGTGGCGCGGCTGCATGAGGGCCTTCTCGCCGGCGTGCAGGGAGACGACGTGCAGGCGCGCTTCCGCGACCTCGGCATCGAGAGCGCGCCGCTCAGCCCCGCCGCATTCCAGGATTTCGTCCGGCGCGAGAACGCCGAGTGGCGGCCGCTGATCCGCGAGCTCGGCATCCGGCTCGACAGTTGAGCGCTGCAACGGGGCATCGCCCCGCATACCACCGGAGGGGCGCCGCCCCTCGGACCGGCGCCCTGGACCGCCTTGCGGACAGGGAAGACTGAGCGGGCGCCCCGCGCCGCGCTCCGAGGTTCATGCGCAACTGGCTGTACCGGGTCCTGCACCCACGCACCCCGACGCCCGCCGAAGCGGAGCTCGCCGCGCAGCGCGAGGCCGCGCTGCTCCGCCGCGACGTGAAGGTGCTGGCGACGGAGCTCGCCCGGCAGCGCTACGCCGCGGGCCTCGCCGGCCATGCCGCGCCGCTGCCCGCCGCCCCCGTGCCTGCCGCGCTCACCAGCCGGATCTGCCGCCAGGCCGATATCGAGCAGGACTGGTTGCGCCACTGGTGCGGCCGGCTGCGCATGGCTCCGCTCTACCACCGCAAGGTATGGGAGGACTGCTTCATCCTGCAGGCGGTGTGGGAGGCGGGGCTGCTCCGTCCCGGCGCGCGCGCGCTCGGCTTCGCGGTGGGCGCCGAATGGCTGCCCGCCTTCCTCGCCGGCCAGGGGCTTTCGGTGGTGGCGACCGACCTCGACCCCGGCGATGCGCGCGCCGGCGAATGGATCCGCTCCGGCCAGCATGCCGCGGCGGCCGAGCGGCTCTACCAGGCGCATCTCTGCGACCGCGCGGATTTCGCGGCGCGGGTCGGCTTCCGCCCGGTGGACATGTCGGCCATCCCGGACGACCTGGCTCGGGGCGGCTTCGACCTCGTCTGGTCGGTCTGCGCGCTGGAGCATCTCGGCACCTTGCAGGCCGGCGCGGATTTCGTGCGCAACGCCATGCGCTGCCTGCGCCCCGGCGGACTCGCCGTGCACACCACCGAGTACAACCTGGACGCCGCGGGCCCGACGCTGGAGCGCGGCGGGACGGTGCTGTTCCAGCGCCGCCACCTGGAGGCGCTGACCGCGGCGCTGGCGGCCGAGGGCCACGCCATGCTGCCGCTGGACGACGCGCCGGGGGAGGCGGTGTTCGACCGCTTCGTGGACCTGCCGCCCTACCCGCATGAGGCGGACCCGCTCGGCCCGCTGGAGGCGCCGCATCTCCGGCTCTCGCTGGAGGGCTTCCCGGCGACTTCGGTCGGCCTGATCGTCCGCGCCGGCCCCTGAGCGCCGGCCCCTTGGCGCTGGCCCTGGGCGCCGGCATCGGGCGCAAACTTAGGGGGCGAGTCCGCGCGCGGCTCCCTCTACCATCGCGGGTTCTCCGCGCCCGGCCCTGCCCATGTCCGTGAAGGCCGCGCGCCGGATTCGCGCATTCCGTGTCGATTTTGTACCGGAATGTCGCCTCGCAACAATTCCGGCTCGCTACCGGCGCACGGATCGTTCTGATGTCCTCCCCGCCCACGGGAGGAACCAGCATGCCTGTCGGAATCGCCTGGAACGTTGGCTTCAGCGGCATCGGCCAGACCCTCGGCGATCCGCCGCTCTATGGCAGCCTCGGCCTCGACGCCGATGCCGGCCCGGACAGCGTCACCGTGCGGTGGGGCAGCGCGCTGTTCGGCCAGCCGGGCACCGCCACCTACGCGCCCCAGCCGGATGGCAGCTTCAACCTGCCCGGGCCGGGGGAGAGCCACACCTATGCGGATGGCAGCTACGTGCTGAAGGCCATCGGCCATTTCGGCGCCACGGACCAGGTGGTGAAGCTGACCGCCTGGTTCGACGTGAACGACAGCCTCGGCCAGAACCATGCCGGCACCGGCCATGCCGACCTGCTCTCCGGGGGCAGCGGTGCCGACACGCTGCAGGGCGGCAGCGGCAATGACTGGGTCTTCGGCGGCCTCGGCGCCGACCTCCTCCAGGGCGGCAGCGGCAACGACTTCCTGGGCGGCGGGGGCGACGACTCCGCGGACACGCTCTCGGGCGACGCCGGCAGCGACCTGCTGGCCGGCGATGGCGGCGACGACCTGCTGCTGGGCGGCAGCGGCACCGATTTCATCTATGGCGGCGATGGCAACGACACGCTGGATGGCGGCACGGAGGGCGACTACCTCGACGGGGAGTCGGGCAACGACCTGCTGACCGGCGGCACCGGGTCCGACACGCTGCATGGCGGTGCCGGGGCCGATACGCTGGATGGCGGCCGCGACGGCGAGTCCGACCTCTTCTCCTATGCCAGCCCCGCCGAGGGCGGCGATGTGATCCGCCACTTCGAGGCGGGGGTGGACAAGATCCAGCTGGATTTCATCGTCGGCGGCACGATCGACGCCAGCCACTTCGTCGCCAAGCCGTCCGAGATGACGGATGGCGGCGCGTACATCCTCTACGCCAAGGGCGTGCTCTCGGTGGACCTGGACGGCACCGGCGCGGCGGCCGCCCAGGTGATCGCGACGCTGGAGGGCAAGCCCGCGCTGACCTTCGACGACTTCCTGTTCGGCTGAGCCGGCACGGCGGCGGGGCCGGGACGGCGCGCGCCGGCGGCGCGCCTACTCCCCCGCCGCCAGTTGCGGCCGCG
>DASQVL010000095.1:0-6925 GCA_035640795.1 Crenalkalicoccus sp.
CGGGCGGGCAGGCCGGTTGCGTCGGTCGCGCCTGGCCCGTCCGCCTCCACGGCCAGCGCCGGGCCGCGCAGGAAGGCTTCCACGCAGCCCAGCTTGCCGCACCAGCAGGAGGGGCCGGGGAACTCCTCGGGGGTCATCCAGGGCAGCGGCGTGTGGCCCCATTCGCCGGCGATGCGGTTCCGCCCTTCGAGCAGCCGCCCGCCCGAGACGACGCCGCCGCCGACGCCGGTGCCGAGGATGACGGCGAAGACCGTGCCGAAGCCCGCCCCCGCGCCGTCCGCCGCCTCGCTCATGGCGAGGCAGTTGGCGTCGTTGGAAAGCCTGACCGGGCGGCCGAGCCGGGCGGCGATCTCCCGCTCCAGCGCCGCGCCGTTCAGCCAGGTGGAGTTGGCGCCGCGCACCCGGCCGGTGGTCGGGGAGACGCTGCCCGGGATGCCGATGCCGACCGTGAAGCGGGCACCGAGTTCCTCCTCCGCCGCCTCGACCATGCGGCCGATGAGCTCGATGCTCTCGGCGCGCCCGGGCGGCGTCGGCGCGCGGCGACGCAGCAGCACCCGGCCCGCCGGGTCCAGCGCCGCGATCTCCGTCTTCGTCCCGCCGAGGTCGATGCCGATACGGATCATCCGCCCCGCAGGGTGGTCCGCCGCCGCCGTCGCCGCAAGCGCCGCCGCTGCGACCGCCTTGCCCCACCGCCGGCGCGGTGCTGCACTCCCCCCATGGTTGGGATGCTGCTCGACGTGCAGGGGCTGATCTGCCCGCTG
Source organism: Crenalkalicoccus sp. (assembly GCA_035640795.1). GTDB lineage: Bacteria > Pseudomonadota > Alphaproteobacteria > Acetobacterales > Acetobacteraceae > DASQVL01. Next base: position 762 of record DASQVL010000095.1, read on the forward strand.
CCGGTGCTGAAGGCCAACAAGGCGCTGCGCGGCCTGCCGCCCGGTGCGGAGCTCACCGTGCTGGCAACCGACCCGGCCGCGCGGCAGGATTTCCCCGCCTTCTGCCGGGAGACGGGGCACGAGCTGGTTTCCGTCACCGAGGAGGGCGGCGTGCTCCGCTTCGTCCTCCGCAGGCGGGACGCTGCGTGACCGTCCTGCTGCTCACCCACCGCGCCTGCCTCGGCCACGACATGGGCGAGTTCCACCCGGAATGCCCGGACCGGCTGCGCGCCGTGCTGCAGGCGCTGGAGGCGGAGGAGTTCGCCGGGCTGATCCGCGCCGAGGCGCCGGAGGCGACCCTCGCCGAGCTCGCCCGCGTGCATCCGCCGGACCATGTCGAGGCGATCCTCGCCGTGCGCCCCGCCCCCGGCAGGCTGTTGCAGATCGATGCCGACACGGCGATCGGCGCCGGCACGGTGGAGGCCGTGCTGCGCGGCGCCGGCGCCGCGGTCGCCGCGGTGGACGCAGTCTGCGAGGGCAGCGGCCTGCGCCGCGCCTTCTGCGCCACCCGCCCGCCCGGCCATCATGCGGAGCCGCGGCGGCCGATGGGCTTCTGCTTCTTCTCGAACGCCGTCGTCGCGGCGCGGCATGCGCAGGCGGCGCACGGCCTGGCCCGCATCGCCATCGCCGATTTCGACGTGCACCACGGCAATGGCACCCAGGCCTGCGTGGAGGACGACGCCTCCATCCTCTACGCCTCCAGCCACCAGTGGCCGCTCTATCCCGGCACGGGTGCGGTGACGGAGCGCGGGGTGGGCAATGTGTTCAACGCGACGCTGCCCCCCGGTGCGACCGGCGAGGCGTTCCGCGCCGCCTGGCAGGCGCGGCTGCTGCCCGCGATCGAGGCCTTCGCGCCCGAATTGCTGGTGGTCTCGGCAGGCTTCGACGCCCATGCGCGCGACCCGCTGGCCCAGCTCCGGGTGCGGGAGGCGGATTTCGCCTGGCTGACGGCGGAGCTCCGCGGCATTGCGGATCGCCATGCCGACGGCCGGATCGTCTCGGTGATGGAGGGGGGCTACGACCTGGAGGCGCTGGCGGCGAGCGCCGCCGCGCATGTGCGCGCGCTGATGCTAGGCTGACATCGTCCGCGAAAACTTCGCGCAGCCTTCGTCCGGTATTCGTGCGCCCGGCATGGGCGCGGGGGAGGCGGCGCGCCCCCTCCCCCGCCCCGTGGGTCAGCGACCCTTGCGGTCAGCGATCCTTGTCGAGGGCGTCGCGGGCGCTGTCCTTCACGCCGCCCACCGTGTTCTGGATCTTGCCGGCCGCCTTGTCGGCCTTGCCCTCGGCCTTCATCTTCTCGTCGCCGGTCACGCTGCCGACGCCTTCCTTGACGGTGCCCTTCACCTGCTTGCCGGCACCTTCGACGCGGTCCTTGTCCATCTCTCTTCCTCCGGTTTCGCGGGCCGGAAGCTCCGGCCACCCGGGGAAGAACGCCAGCGCGCCGAACAGGTTGCGAGTAGCCGGACCAGCGATTCACGCCCTCCGCGTGCCCGGCTTCGGTGCACGCCCAGCGTCGGTGCACACTCGGGCCGATCGCGGGCAGTCACCGGAAGGGGATGGCGTACATCAGGCCGCCGGCGCTCCACAGCCCGTTGAAGCCGCGCTTCAGCTTGAGCGGGCTCTTCTCGCCGAGATTGCGCTCGAACACCTCGCCGTAATTCCCCACGGCGCGGATGGCGGCGAGCGCCCAGGCGCGGTCGAGGCCGAGCTGCGGGCCGAAATCGCCGTTGCTCCCAAGCAGGCGCTGCACGGTCGGGTTCTGGCTCTCCTTCGCCATCCCCTCCGCATTCGACGCGGTGACGCCGAGCTCCTCCGCCTCGATCAGCGCCATGTGCAGCCACTGGACGATCGCGGTCCATTGCGCGTCACCATTGCGGGTGAAGGGGCCGAGCGGCTCCTTGCTGATGGTCTCCGGCAGCACGAGGTATTGCGCGGGATCACGCGCGACCGTCAGCGCGCCGGCAAGCGCCGAGCTGTCCTGCGTCATGGCATCGCAGCGGCCGGCGAAGAAGGCCTCGTACATCGTGTCCACCCGCTCGAACACCACGGGCTGGAAGCGCAGGTTGCGGGCGCGGAAGACGTCGCCCAGGTTCAGCTCGTGCGTCGTGCCCTGCGCCACGCAGATGGTGGCGCCGTCCAGCTCCTGGACCTTCGAGACATTGGCGTCGCGGCGCACAGCGAAGCCCTGGCCGTCGTAGAAATTCACCGGCCCCTGCTGCAGGCCGAGCGAGGTGCCGCGCAGGAAGGTCTCCGTGCTGTTGCGGTAGAGCACGTCGATCTCGCCGGTCTGCAGGGCGGTGAAGCGCGCCTGGGCGGTCAGCGGGACGAAGCGCACCTTGGTGGCGTCGCCCAGCACGGCGGCGGCGAGCGCCCGGCAGTAATCGGCATCCAGCCCGCGCTGCTCGCCCCGGCTGTCCGGGGCGGAGAAGCCGGCGAAGCCCTGGCTGATGCCGCAGTTCAGCTGGCCGCGCGACTTGACCGCGGCGAGCGTCTGCTGCGCCGAGGCCGCGCCAGTCCAGGCGAGCGCAAGCGCCGCCGCGAGAAGCCAACTCCGCATCCTTTCCCCCCTTCGTCCTGTCAGGCGGCCAAAGCCGCATCCACCGCCTCGCCGAAGCGAGCGACGATCATGTCCACCTCCGCGGGCGTCACGATGTAGGGCGGCGCCAGCAGCACGTGGTCGCCGCGGCGGCCGTCCATCGTCCCGCCCATCGGGTAGCAGGCGAGGCCGCGGGCCATCGCTTCCCGCTTCACCCGCTCATTCAGCCGGAGCGCCGGGTCGAAGGGCGCCTTGCTGGCGCGGTCGGTGACGAACTCCACCGCCCGGAAGAGCCCCCGCCCGCGGATGTCGCCGACATGGCGGTGATTGCCGAGGCGCTCCGTCAGCCCCTCCGCCAGCCGCTCGCCCATGGCCACGACGTTTTCCAGCAGCCCCTCCTCCGCGATCACCTCCTGCACCGCGAGCGCCGCGGCGCAGGCCAGCGGATGCGCCTGGTAGGTGTGGCCGTGCAGGAAGGCGCCGCTGCCGGCGGCCAGCGCCTCCGCGATGCGGCCGGCGACCAGGATGCCGCCGATCGGCTGGTAGCCGCCGCCCAGCCCCTTGGCGATCACCTGGATGTCCGGCGCCACGCCCTCCTGCTCCCAAGCGTGCAGCGTGCCGGTGCGGCCCATGCCGCACATCACCTCGTCCAGGATCAGCAGGGCGCCATGGCGGTCGCAGATCTCCCGCACCGCGCGGAAATAGCCGGGCAGGGCGGGCACGCAGCCGAGCGTCGCCCCCACCACCGTCTCGGCGATCACGCCGATCACCGTCTCCGGCCCCAGACGCTGGAACTCGGCCTCCAGCTCCGCGGCCAGGCGGGCGACGTAGTCGGCCTCGCTCTCCTCCTCCCGCCGGTCGCGATAGGCGTAGCAGGGGGAGACGTGGCTGAAGGCGCCGGAGAGCAGCGGCGCATAGGCGGCGCGGCGCATGGCGTTGCCGCCCGCGGCGAGCGCGCCCAGCGTGTTGCCGTGATAGCCCTGGCGCCGCGCGATGAAGCGGCCGCGCTGCTTCTGGCCCACTTCCACGAAGTACTGGCGCGCGATCTTCAGCGCCGCCTCGTTGCCCTCAGAGCCGGAGGAGCAGAACCAGGCATGGGTCAGCCCGCCCGGGGCTTGGCCGACCAGGCGCTCGGCCAGCGCCTCGGCGGGCTCCGAGGTGAAGAAGCTGGTATGGGCATAGGCCAGCCGCTCGAGCTGCGCCCGGATCGCCGCGATCACCCGCGGATGGCCGTGGCCGAGGCAGGCGACGGCGGCGCCGCCCGAGCCGTCGATCACCGCCCGCCCCTCGGCATCCCGCAGCCAGATGCCCTGGCCGCCGGTGGCGAGCGGCGGCTCGGCGCGCAGGCTGCGGTGGATCAGGCGGCTCATACCGGGCTCATGACGTGCTGACGCACGTCATGCCTCAAGCGCCGGCGCGGCCTGTGGCCGCTTGGCTCGCCGCACTGGCGGCGGGCCGCATTCGCGGCCTCGGCTTCGCCGGCCCCGCAGGGCAGAACTTGATGACTTATCATGCGGCCCCATCCCGCCCCGCATCATCCACACCTGTTCCGCCGCGGCAACCGCTCCAGGCGCGGCTCAGCCCAGCGCGAGCACCAGCAGCATCAGCGTGCCGAGGGCGATCCGGTACCAGCCGAAGGGGGTGAAGCCGATCCGCCCGATGACCGAGAGCAGCCAGCGCACGGTGAGCAGCGCCAGGATGAAGGCGGCGACGAAGCCGACCGCGATCTCGCCGAGCCCGGCCGTGTCCAGCTCATGCCGCGCCTTGAACAGGCTGTAGACGGTGGCCGCCAGCATGGTCGGGATGGCGAGGACGAAGCTGAACTCCGCCGCGGTGCGCCGGTCGGCGCCGACCAGCAGGGCGGTGATGATGGTCGCACCCGAGCGCGAGGTGCCCGGGATCATCGCCAGCGCCTGGCCGAATCCCACCAGCAGGGCGGCCAGCGGCCCGATCTCCGGCACCGAATGGATGCGGGGCTCGGGCCGCTCCCGCTCGATCGCGATGATGACGACGCCGCCGAGGATCAGGGCGACGGAGACCACCCAGGGGTTGAACAGCAGATCGGTGATCATCCCGTGCAACGCGGCGCCGATGATGGCGGCGGGCAGGAAGGCCAGCGCCAGGTTCACCACGTAGAGCCTCTCCCGCCGCCCCCGCCAGAAATTCAGCGCGAGGTCGAGCAGCAGGGCCCGGTAGACCCAGACCACGGCGAGGATGGCGCCGAGCTGGATGGAGATCTCGAACACCTTGCCCGGCGGGCCGCGGAAGCCGATCAGCGTCTCCAGCAGGATCAGGTGGCCGGTGGAGGAGATGGGCAGGAACTCGGTCAGCCCCTCCACGATGCCCATGAGCAGGGCGGGAAACAGCGCGGCTTCGTTCATGCGGGAGGCATCCTGAAGGGCGCGCGCCTATACCGCTCGCGCCGGCGCCGGGCCATCCCCGGGCGGCGCGCCGCCCGGGGACGCGCGGCTTCGTGTCACCCGCGCTGCGCCGCCTGCACGAAGGCGAAATTGTCGAAGCTGTTCTCGGCGACGCGGAACCACTGGTACTCGTCGTCCCGGTAGGCGCGGTAGGCCGTCCAGATCTTCCTGAACCGCTCGTTCTTCGCCGAGAGCTCCTCGTACAGCCCCTCCGCCTCCCGCCACGCCGCCAGCAGGATGTCGCGCGGCCAGAAGCGCAGCTGCGCGCCGGCGGCGATCAGCCGGCGCAGCGCCTGCGGGTTCAGGTTGTCGTACCGCGCCAGCATCTCGGCATTGGCCTCGCCGCAGGCCACTTCCAGCGCCTGCTGATAGGGCTTGGGCAGCGCCTCCCAGGCGTTGCGGTTCACGAGGAGGTGGAGGTGGGCGCCGGCCTCCCAGAAGCCGGGGGCGTAGTAGTAGCGGGCGACCCGGACGAAGCCGAGCTTCTCGTCGTCATAGGGACCGACGAACTCCACGGCGTCGATGGTGCCGCGCTCGAGCGAGGGGTAGATGTCGGCCGCCGCCACCTGGGTCGGCACGGCGCCGAGGCGCTGGAAGACCTGGCCGGCCAGGCCCGCGATGCGGAATTTCAGGCCCTTGAGGTCGTCGAGCGACTTCACCTCGTTGCGGAACCAGCCGCCCATCTGCGCCCCGGTGTCGCCCGCCGGGATGCCGTGCATATTGTAGTCCTTGAACAACTCCTCGGCGAGCGCGTTACCACCGCCATGGTTGAGCCAGGCGAGGTTCTGTCGCGCGGTCAGCCCGAAGGGCAGTGCGGTGAAGAAGGCGAAGGCGGGGTCCTTGCCTATATAATAGTACACGGGGGTGTGGCCGCACTCGATGGTGCCGGCCTGCACCGCGTCCAGCACCTGCAGCCCGCCGACGATCTCGCCGGCCGGGAAGGTGCGGATCTGGAAGCGGTTGTCGGTGATGGCGGCGACCCGCTGGGCCATGCGCTCGGCGGTGCCGAACAGCACGTCCAGGCTGCGCGGGAAGGAGGAGGCGAGGCGCCAGCGCAGCTCCGGCCTGCCCTGGGCCAGGGCAGGCGCGGCGAGCGCGGCGGCGGCGCCGGCGCCGAGCATGGCGCGGCGGGCAGTCTTCGGGGGCATGCGGCTCCTCCTCCGGCATTG
>DASQVL010000096.1:0-2403 GCA_035640795.1 Crenalkalicoccus sp.
CGCGGCCGCAACTGCGGCGAGCAGCGCGGCGCGGCGCGACAGCACCGGGCGGCCTGCGCTCAATCCTTCGCTACCATCACCTCGGAGGCCTTGATGACGGCGCTCGCCGCCTCGCCCACCTTGAGGTCGAGCTCGTCCACCGCCTCGTTCGTGATGGAGGCGGTGACCAGCTCGCCGCCGTCGAGCCGGATCCGCACATGGGCCGTGGTCTGGCCCTTGCGGACCTCCTCCACGGTGCCGGGCAGGATGTTGCGAGCCGAGATCCGCATGCGGCCGCTCCTCGCGTTCAGGCGCCGGGACGCCCGGCGTCGGGGAAGAATAGCTGCTCGCCGCCGATCCTGTATCCGGCAATCGCGTGCTGCCCGGCGGGGGAGATCAGCCAGTCCACGAAGCGCTGTCCTTCCGCCGCCTTCACCTGCGGGTGCCTTGCCGGATTCACCAGCATCACGCCGTACTGGTTGAACAGGCGCTCATCGCCCTGGACGAGGATCCGCAGGTCCTGCCGGTTGCGGAAGGCGAGCCAGGTGCCGCGATCGGCCAGGATGTACGCGCCCTGCGCGGCGGCGATGTTGAGCGCGGGGCCCATGCCCTGCCCGACTTCCCGGTACCAGGCGGCGCGCCCCGCGGTCGGATCCACGCCGGCCAGTTGCCACAGGCGAAGCTCCGCCGCATGCGTCCCGCTGCGGTCGCCGCGGGAGATGAAGGGCGCGCGAGCCGCCGCGATCGCGCGCAGCGCCGCCGCGGCATCGTGGCCGCCGCCGATCCCGGCCGGGTCCCGGGCCGGGCCGATCAGGACGAAGTCGTTGTACATGACCGCGTGGCGCGGTCCGCCTTCGCCCTCCGCGACGAAGCGCTCCTCCGCCGCCCGGTCGTGCACGAAGACGACATCGGCATCGCCGCGCCGCGCGACGTCGAGCGCCTGGCCGGTGCCGAGCGCCACAACGCGCACCGCGATGCCGGTCGCCGCGGTGAACAGCGGCAGCAGGTGGCCGAACAGGCCGGATTGCTCGGTGGAGGTGGTGGAGGCGACGGTGATGAAGCGCTCCTCCGCCCGCGCCGCCGTGGCGGCGAACAGCAGCAGCAGGGCGACGAGCGCCCGGCGCGGCGCGTGCGGCAATCGGTTCATCGGTGGCGCTCCAACGCAACTTCGCGGAATTACCAGCCGAATGGTGCCTTGACCGCAGCCGCGTCATTCCGTTGTTGCCTGGGATCGCCCGCGGAGCAGACACATGCAAGTGGACACACGCAAGTGAGAGTGATCCTGGCCGGCGCGGCCCTCGCACTCGCCCTGACGGGTGGCCCGGCGCGCGCCCAGGATGGGTTGCCGCCCATGCATGTCGGACAGGGCCTGTTGGGAGTGTTGAGCGAGGTGCGCTTCGGCGCCATGGCGCACGGGATCGTGAACAAGAAGGAGCAGAGCGTTGACCTGAATGCCGAGCTGCTCTTCGTCAGCCCGGTGCCGGAGCGCTGGCTGGAGGGCACCCCGAACAGTGTGCGCTGGCTGCTGCAGCCACGGCCGCATATCGGCGTCAGCCCCAATCTCGGCGGCTTTACCAACAAGGGCTATTTCGGCCTGACCTGGACCACGCTGCTGGCCCGCGACCTGCTGCGGCCGGGTGACGGGCTGCGCTTCGACTTCCTGTTCGGCGGCTCGCTCAACGATGGCCGGCACGCTGCGCGCTTCGACGAGCCGAAGCGCTTGAGTCTGGGCGGCAACCTGCTGTTCCACCTGGGCGCCGAGATCGGCTACCAGATCACGCCGCGCTATTCGGTCTCGATCTTCTACGACCACGATTCGAATGCCGACCTCGCTTCGCACAACCAGGGCCTGAACTCGCTGGGTCTGCGCTTCGGCATCGGGCTGTAGGCCCATATCGGACGGAGACCGCCCTGCACAAATCCTGACTTGCATCCTGCGAAGCAGGCTGAGCGGCCGAATGGCCGCCGCGGCAGATGCCGCGAAGCCAAACGGCCGGAAACCGCGCCGGCGTCCGGTGTGCGCTTGTGTGTCAACACAAACGCACACCGGACTGACGATCGCGGACCAGGCGCGCTGCGCGGTCAGGCGACCGCCTGGTCGGCCCCGCGCGTCGCCACCACCTCCTCGATGGCGGCGACCGCCTCGGCGCCGAACTCGAGGATCTCGGCGCGGAGTTCCGCGAGCGCCTCGGCCGGCAGCAGGACGGCCTGCTTCTGCAGGCGCCGCGCGGCGGCGGCGAGGCGGAGCGCGCCGAGTGTCGCCGCCGCGCCGGCCAGGCGGTGCGCCGTCGGCGCCTGGGCAGAGAGCGCCGCCGGCTCCACTGTCGCCAGCACGGCCAGCATGTCGCGGAGCTCGGCCAGGAAATCGGGGGCGAGGCGGAAGCCGGTCGCGCGGTCGTCCGGATGGTCGGAGAGCAGGGTGCC
>DASQVL010000097.1:0-5398 GCA_035640795.1 Crenalkalicoccus sp.
GGCTACGACGCGCTCTACACGGCCGAGGTCGGCGTGGTCTGGGCCTGGGTGACGGTGAGCGGCCGGCCCGCCCATGTGCGCGACATGCAGGCCGGGGTGAACGCCATCGAGGCCGCGCAGGCCGTCGCCGCGCGCTTCCGCGACTACCAGGCGGAGATGAACCGCGCCGAGCGCATCCACCCCGCCTTCCACGGCGTGAACCACCCGGTGAACGTGAACCTCGGCACCATCGAGGGCGGGGAGTGGAACTCCTCCGTCGCCACGCGCTGCCGCATCGGGCTTCGCGTCGGCGTGATGATGGGATACACCGCGGCGGAGACGCGCGCCGACATCGAGCGGATCGTGGAGGAAGCGCGCGGCGACCCCGCGCTGCGCGGCGCGCGCGTGGAGCTGGCGTTCCGCGGCTTCATGGCCGATCCCTGCCTCTTCGACACCGGCGCGCCGATCGTCCGGCTCGCGCGGCGCTGCCATGCGGAGGCCACGGGGGGCACGCTGCGCGACTACCCCGCCACGGGCCTGACCGATGGCCGCCACTTCGTGCTGCACCAGGGCACGCCCGTCGCCTGCTTCGGGCCGGACGCGCAGGACATCCACGGCATCGACGAGAGCGTCGGGCTCGAGAGCATGCACGGCATCACGCGCAGCATCGCGCTGACGATCGCCGAATGGTGCGGGCTGGAGCGCGCCTGATGCGCCGCGCCGCGCTGGCCGCGCTGCTGCTCTCGGGATGCGCCATCCCGCCGCCGCCGCCCTCGCCCGACCCGATCCAGGGCGGCTTCGTGCAGGAGGGCGTGGCGCAGGTGCCGGACCCGGCCTGGACGGCCTTCTGCGTCTCCCAGGCCACGCCCCTCTCGCTGGTGGCGCTGCCGCCGGACGGCGCGGCAGTGCGGCCGGCGCCCACCGTGCCGCCGCCCGACTACGCGCTGATCCTGCGCCCGACGCCGCAGGGTTCCGACTGGCGGCTGATCGTGGCGGGGGAGGGCGCCCCGGCCGAGGCCGAGGCGCGGGCGCTCGGCGAGGCGCTCGCCGATTGCGCGACGCGGCTCGGGCATCTCTGATCTGCTGGTGTGCGTTTGTGCTGGCACACAAACGCCCTCAGCGCCGGCGCGGCTTGCGGCCGAATGGCCGCAGCGCCCGCATGAGGCGGCGCTACGCCTCGCGTACCCGGCTGCGCAGCACGTGCTTCTGGATCTTGCCCGTGCTGGTGCGCGGCAGCTCCGCGAAGACCACCAGCTTCGGCGTCTTGAAGCCCGCGAGGCGCTCCCGGCAGAAGGCGATGAGCTCGGCCTCCGTCGCCTCGGCGCCCGGCTTCAGTTCCACGAAGGCGCAGGGCACCTCGCCCCATTTCTCGTCGGGCCTGGCGACAACGGCCGCCAGCATGACGGCGGGGTGCTTGTAGAGCACGTCCTCCACCTCGATGGAGGAGATGTTCTCGCCGCCCGAGATGATGATGTCCTTGGAGCGGTCCTTGAGCTGGATGTAGCCCCCCGGGTGCTTCACCGCGAGGTCGCCGGTGTGGAACCAGCCGCCGGCGAAGGCCTTCTCCGTTGCCGCGCGGTCCTTCAGGTAGCCCTTCATCACCACATTGCCCTGCATCATCACTTCGCCCAGCGTCGTGCCGTCGGCGGGGACGGGGCGCATCGTCTCGGGATCCATGACGTCGAGCGCCTCGAGCGTCAGGTAGCGCACGCCCTGGCGGGCCATCAGCGCGGCCCGCTCCGGCGCGGGCTTCGCGTTCCAGTCCTCGTGCCACTCGTTCACCACCGCCGGGCCGTAGCATTCGGTCAGGCCGTAGACGTGGCAGACCTGGAAGCCCGCCGCCTGCATCCTGCCGAGCACCGCCTCGGGCGGCGCCGCGCCGGCGGTGATGAACTCCACCTGGCGCGAGAGCGGCCGCTTCTCCGCCTCCGGCGTGTCGAGCAGCGTCCCCATCACCACCGGCGCGCCGCACATATGCGTGACGCCATGCTCGGCCATCAGCGACCACATGGCGTTGCCGCGCACCGCGCGCAGGCAGAGATGGGTGCCCGCCAGGGCGGTGACGGTCCAGGGGAAGCACCAGCCATTGCAGTGGAACATCGGCAGGGTCCAGAGATAGACCGGGTGCCGCGGCATGCCTGCCGCCACGATGTTCCCGACCGCGATCAGCTGGGCGCCGCGATGGTGGTAGACCACGCCCTTCGGCCGGCCTGTGGTGCCGGAGGTGTAGTTCAGCGCGATGGCGTCCCACTCGTCGCGCGGCATGGGCCAGGCGAAGTCCGGATCGCCCTCGGCGAGCAGCGCCTCGTAGTCCAGGCCGTCCATGGTGTTGGCGCGCGCGGCCGGCATCGCCTCCGGGTCGTCCACCTCCACCACCAGCGGGCGGTTCTTCGCCAGGGCGAGGGCGGCGCGCAGCAGGGGCACCAGCTCCCGGTCCACGATGACGATGCGCGCCTCGCCATGATCGAGGATGTAGGCGATGGTATCGGCATCCAGCCGCGTGTTGATGGTGTTCAGCACGCCGCCCGCCATGGGCACGCCGTAATGGCATTCCAGCAAGGCCGGGATGTTGGGCAGCAGCGCCGCCACCGTCTCGCCCCGCGTGATGCCGCGCTGCGCCAGGGCGGAGGCGAGGCGGACGCAGCGCTCGCGGAACTCCCGGTAGGTCCGGCGCGTCGCACCGTGCAGGACGGCCGGGTGGTCCGGATGGACCTGCGCCGCGCGCTCCAGGAAGAGCAGGGGCGTCAGCGGCTGGTGGTTGGCCGGGTTGCGGTCGAGCCCGGTGTCGTAGTCCTGCGCGGCCATTGTCCCACCCCCTCCGCTCAGCGGTGCCGCCATTCCGGGCGGCGCTTCTCGAGGAAAGCGCCGATGCCCTCCGCCGCGTCCTCGGCGAGCAGGTTCTCCACCATCACCGCCGCGGCCTCCTGGTAAGCACGGTCGAGCGGCAGGCCGAGCTGCCGGTTCACCCCCTGCTTGCCGAGGCGGAGCGTGACGGCGGAGCGCGCGGCGATGCGCTCGGCGAGCGCCATCGCCTCCTCCATCAGCCGCTCCGGCGGCACCACGCGGTTGACCAGGCCGATGCGGTGCGCCTCCGCGGCCGGCACCATGTCGCCGGTCAGCAGCATCTCCATGGCCGCCTTGCGGGGGACGGCGCGGGCCAGCGCCACGGCGGGCGTCGAGCAGAACAGGCCGATATCCACCCCCGGCGTGCAGAACCTTGCGGTCTCCGCGGCCACCACCAGGTCGCAGCTTGCGGCCATCTGGCAGCCGGCGGCGGTCGCCACGCCGGCGACCGCGGCAATGACCGGCTGGGGCAGCCGGACGATCGCCTGCATCACCGCGCTGCAGGCGGCCATGGCTTCGGTGAAGAAGGCGCGGCCGCCATCGGCGTCGGCGCGGTGCGCGGTGATCTCCTTGAGGTCGTGGCCGGAGGAGAAGACCGGCCCCGCCGCGGTCAGCACCACGCAGCGGATCGCGTCTTCCCCGGCCAGGCGGTCCAGCGCCTCCTGCAGCGCGGCGAGCATGGCGCGGGAGAGGCTGTTCCGCGCCTCCGGCCGGTTCAGGGTGAGGATGGCGACCGCGCCTTCGTCCCGGCGCAGGACCAGCGGCTGCGGCACGTGCTGCAGGGCTGCGGACATCTCCGTGACCTCCCGTTTCCCGCCACTCACGCGGGTTTCCTGCCATTCATGCAGGTTTTGCCGGTTTCCTGCCACTTATGCAGGGAGGGCCGCCGGCGCAACGGCGGCGGCGGCCGGCTTTCGCTTGACCCGGAATGGCTGCCGGGCCTATGGGTGTACGCGCCGCGCCCTGCACGGGGTGCGCTTGCGCGTTCGGGGACGCGCACCCCTGGCCGTCCATGGCCGGGGGCGGAACCGGGCGGGCCGTCACGCCGCCCTTACCGCACGGGTCGATTGGCGCCGCGGGGGGCGGGGCCCGGCCAAGCCGTGCTCGCCGCCCGGGGACCACCCCGGGACACCGGCGGGGGCGCAGGACCTTGCCCGCCGCCGGCGGGCCACGGGAACAACACACTCAATGGCATCTGCCACAGCGCTCGACCACCGCGACGCGGGCACGGAGGATTTCGCCGCCCTGCTCGACGCCACCCTCGGCCCCGACACCGGCTTCGCCGGCTCCGTCGTCAGCGGCCGCATCGTCCGGGTGGATGATGACTTCGCCGTTGTTGATGTCGGGCTGAAGAGCGAGGGGCGCGTGCCCCTCAAGGAATTCGCGCCCGCCGGCCAGAAGCCGGAGATCAAGCCGGGCGACGTGGTCGAGCTGTTCGTCGAGCGGTACGAGGACCGCGACGGCTCGATCGTCCTCAGCCGCGAGAAGGCGCGGCGGGAGGAGGCCTGGACCAACCTCGAAAGGGCGTTCCAGGCGCAGCAGCGGGTGAATGGCGTCATCTTCGGCCGGGTGAAGGGCGGCTTCACCGTCGATCTCGGCGGCGCCGTCGCCTTCCTGCCCGGCAGCCAGGTGGACATCCGCCCGGTGCGCGACGTGCAGCCGCTGATGGGCTCGCCCCAGCCCTTCCAGATCCTGAAGATGGACCGCGCCCGCGGCAACATCGTCGTCTCCCGCCGCGCCGTGCTGGAGGAGACGCGCGCCGAGCAGCGGAGCGAGCTGATCCAGGGCCTGAAGGAGGGCATGATCCTCGACGGCGTGGTGAAGAACATCACCGATTACGGCGCCTTCGTGGACCTGGGCGGCGTGGACGGGCTGCTGCACGTCACCGACATCGCCTGGCGGCGCATCAACCATCCCAGCGAGGCGCTGGAGATCGGCCAGAAGGTCCGGGTGCAGGTCATCCGCTTCAACCCGGAGACGCAGCGCATCAGCCTCGGCATGAAGCAGCTGATGGCCGATCCCTGGGATGGCGTCGCGCTCAAATACCCGATCAACGCCAAATTCTCCGGCCGCGTCACCAACATCACCGACTACGGCGCCTTCGTGGAGCTGGAGCCGGGGGTGGAGGGGCTGGTCCACGTCTCCGAGATGAGCTGGACCAAGAAGAACGTCCATCCGGGCAAGATCGTCGCCACCTCCCAGGAGGTGGACGTGATGATCCTCGACGTGGACGAGCCGAAGCGGCGCATCTCGCTCGGCCTCAAGCAGGCCCAGGGCAACCCCTGGGAGCTGTTCCTGGAGGCGCACCCGCCGGGCAGCGAGATCGAGGGCGAGATCCGCAACATCACCGAGTTCGGCCTGTTCATCGGCCTCGGCCCCGACCTCGACGGCATGGTGCACATGTCCGACCTGTCCTGGGATGTCCCGGGCGAGCAGGCCATGGCGCAGTACCACAAGGGCGACGTGGTCAAGGCCAAGGTGCTGGACGTGGATGTCGAGAAGGAGCGCATCTCCCTCGGCATCAAGCAGCTGCAGGCGGACCCGGCGGCCGAGGTGCTGGACCACGTGCACAAGG
>DASQVL010000098.1:0-2542 GCA_035640795.1 Crenalkalicoccus sp.
CGCCTCCGCGACCACGATCGCCATGGCCGGCCCCCACAGCGCGGTCGCGTGGACCAGCCCCATCGCCAGCCACACCGCCCAGAACGCCGCGAGCGAGCCCACCGCCGACCAGGCGGCGAGCAGCGCCGCGCCGGCAAGCGCGCCGCCCGCCATCAGCCGCCGCCCGCCGCGCCGGTCCACCGCCTGGCCGACCGGCAGGGCGGCGAGGCCCGAGACCAGCAGCGAGGCGGTCAAGGCACCGTTGATCGCGGCGCGCGACCAGCCGAGCTCGGCTTCCATGGGTGCGACGAAGAGCGGGAAGACGGAGAACAGCGTGCCCCAGGAGATCAGCTGGCCGAGGGCGATGCAGAGGATCAGCCGCGCTTGGGTGGGCCGCGCCTCGCTCACACGGTGAACTGCTCCGCGATGATGCGCTCCGAAAGCCCGTGGTCCGGGTCGAACAGCATGGTCAGCGCCACGCCGCGGTCCTCCCGCACCTCCACCCGGCGGACGTCTCGCACCTCGGTGTAGTCGGCAACGGCGGCAACCGGGCGCTTCTCGGCCTCCAGGATGTCGAACACCACCTCCGCCTCGCTCGGCAGCAGCGCGCCGCGCCAGCGCCGTGGCCGGAAGGCGGAGATCGGCGTCATCGGCAGCAGGTTGGCGCCGAGCGGGACGATCGGTCCGTGCGCCGAGAGATTGTAGGCGGTGCTGCCCGCCGGCGTGCTGACCAGGATGCCGTCGCAGATGAGCTCCGCGAGCCGTTCCTTGCCATCCACCAGAATGCGGATCTTGGCGGCTTGGCGGGTCTCCCGCAGCAGGGAGACCTCGTTGATGGCGAGCGCCTCCATCGTCCGTCCGCCTGGTCCGATGGCGCGCATGCGCAAGGGGTGCAGCACGGCGGCCTGCGCCTCGGCCAGGCGGCGTACCAGCGCGTCCTCCCGGTGCTCGTTCATCAGGAAGCCGACGCTGCCGCGGTTCATGCCGTAGACGGGGATGTTGCGGCCGAGCAGGCGGTGTTGCGTCTCCAGCATGCAGCCATCGCCGCCGAGGGCGACGACGACGGCGGCGCTTTCGGGCGGGATATCGCCGTAGCGCGCGACGAGGCGCGCACGGGCGGTGAGCGCCGGCTCGGCGGTCGAGGAGAGGAAAGCGATGCGGCCGGCAAGATCCTCGGCGCGCAGGCGCGTCGGCTGCAAGGCGGGGGTGACCGCGTCGCTCATCGGCGCGCCAAAGCCCCACGCGCCGTCCGGCGCATCAAAGCTCGACGCGCCTCGCGGCGCATCAAAGCTTCACGTGCCTTGCGGCGCATCAAAGCCCACGCGCCTTGCGGCGCGATGCTCCAGCACCGGCATGTCGAGCCGCACGCGCTCGGTCACCGCGCGCTCGATGCGCGCCGTGGCCCAGCCCAGCCCGTCGCTCGCCTTGGCGACCACATGCCCCCAGGGGTCGGCGACCAGGGAATGGCCGTAGACGCTGCGCTGCGCGCCGCGCTCCTCATACTGGCCCCAGGAGGCGGCGGCGAGGATCCAGCACTGGCTCTCGATGGCCCGCGCGCGCAGCAGCACCTCCCAATGATCCTTCCCGGTCTGCAGCGTGAAGTTGGAGGGGACGAGGATCGCCTCCGCCCCCATGCGGCGCAGCGCCATGTAGTGCTCGGCGAAGCGGAGGTCATAGCAGATGGTGCAGCCGAAGGTGACGCCGCCCGCCTCGAACAGCACCAGCCGGTCGCCGGCGCCGTAAAGCGCGCTCTCCCGGTAGCCGGTGCCGTCCGGGCCCACGATGTCGAACAGGTGGATCTTGCGGTAGCGCGCGATCTCCCGGCCGGCCGGGTCGAAGACCAGCGTGGTGTTGAACAGCTTCTCCCCGCCATCCTCGATCAGGCTGCCGCCATGGACGTGGAGAGCATGGCGGCGGGCCATGGCGCGTAACGCCTCATAGGCCGGGCCGCCCTCGGCGCCCGGGGCGGGCAGCACCTCGGCGGCGCGCTGCCGCGCCTCCCGCCCGCCGCCCAGATTGGTCCAGGTCTCCGGCAGGCTGACCAGGCCGGGACGGTCGGCCTCCGCCGCGGCGGCGACCAGCCGCTCCGCCTGGCGGATGTTCTCCGCCTTGTCGCTGCCCTGGTTCATCTGGATGACGCTGACGCGCACCGTCCGCACCCCTCGCTGCTGCGGCCATCAAGCCGCGCCGCGGGCGCCCCGGCAAGCGAGCCGCGCCAGCGTCGTACCGCCTTGCATGAATTCTGACTTGCAGCCTGCGCAGCAGGCTGAGCGGCCGAATGGCCGCCGCGGCAAATGCCGCTCTGCCAAGCGGCCGCAGGCCGCGCCGCCGCCTGAGGCCGTTTCTGCGTCAACACAAACACGCACTAGTGTCCTGCCCGCGAAGTTCGCTGCTTCAGCAGCGAACGGAGCGGACCAGCAGGCCACTGAAAACAAAGGCTAGTGTTCCGATCCGAAGGGCGCCGCACCAGCGGCGAACTTCGGAATCGGGACACTAGAGCGGCTTCCACCCGCCTGCGTGGCCCTTTGTTGGTAGAGCGGGTTCACGCTCCCGGGCGTTCGCG
>DASQVL010000099.1:0-3657 GCA_035640795.1 Crenalkalicoccus sp.
CCGACCGGCCCCACGGTAAACCACCGAGGAGCCACACGATGCGCATCCACAGTACAGGGCGTGAGCTAGCCCACAGCGTGCCGGCGCACGGGGACCAAGACCGGGAACGGCGGCTGGAGTTGCTGGTCCGGCGACTTCCCCAGCGCTTCCAGACAGTCGTGCGCTGGCTGCGCCGGCCGGCCGCGCGCTGGGTGCGCATCCCCGCTGGACTGCTCCTGATCGTCGCCAGCCTGTTCAGCATCTTGCCATTCCTCGGGTTGTGGATGCTGCCGCTCGGCTTGGTGCTGCTGGCCGAGGATGTGCCGCCGGTGCGGCGTGCCACCGACCGTGTCCTGACCTGGATCGAGCAGCGGCGGCCGCACTGGATGGGGCTGCCTCAGGCTTCGCACGGCCGCCCCTATTCCTCCGAGAAAGAACCATCATGAACATGGACGTATCTTCCACCCGGCCTCTGGGCACAACCCGGCACAGCGCCGCCATCGATGCCGGGCTGCGGCGCTACATGCTGTCGGTCTACAACTACATGGCCGCGGGGCTCGGCGTGACCGGATTGGTGGCCTATGTCGCGGTGGCGACCGGCTTCTACCAGCAGATCGCGGCGACGCCGCTGATCTGGGTGGTGATGCTGGCCCCCTTGGCCGCCGTGCTGTTCCTGAGCTTCCGCATCGAGCGCATGGCCATTGGCGCGGCGCAGGCGGTCTTCTGGGGCTTCGCCGCCATCATGGGGCTGTCGCTCGCCGGCATCCTGCTGATCTACACCGGCACCAGCATCGCCCGTGTGTTCTTCATCAGCGCCGGAACCTTCGCCGCAATGAGCCTGTATGGCTATGCCACCAATCGGGACCTGTCGCGCTTCGGTTCCTTCCTATTCATGGGCCTGATCGGCATCGTGCTGGCGAGCATCGTCAACATCTTTGTCGGCTCCAGCGCGCTGCAATTCGCGATCTCGGTCATCGGCGTGCTGCTGTTCACCGGCCTGACCGCCTATGACACGCAACGGATCAAGCAGGTCTACTTCGGCGCCGCTGCAACGGGGGACCTTGCGAAGCCCGCGTTGATGGGAGCGCTGACGCTCTATCTCGACTTCATCAATCTCTTCGTCATGCTGTTGCAGCTCACGGGCACCCGGCGTGAACGGTAGCGCATACGAAGGTCGCTTCGGATAATCCATCATGGAATGGCTCGCAGCCCCGGGTATCTGGGTAAGCTTCGTCTCGTTGGCGGCGCTCGAGATTGTCCTGGGCGTCGACAACCTGGTGTTCATCGCTCTGCTGGCCGGCCATCTGCCGCCAGGGCAGCGTGATCGGGCGCGCAAACTCGGTCTGGCGCTGGCACTCGGCACGCGCCTTGTCCTGCTCGGCTCGATCTTCTGGATGGTCCATCTGACCTATCCGGTGTTGTCGCTTTTCGGGCATGATTTCTCGTGGCGCGACCTGATCCTGATCGGCGGCGGCGGTTTCCTGCTGTTCAAGGGCACACGGGAGATCCACCTGCGGGTGGACGGTGAGGAGGGCGCGGCGGCCGGCCGACCGGCAGCAAGCTTCGCCGGCACCGTGGCACAGATCATGCTCCTCGATGTCGTGTTCTCGCTCGACAGCGTGATCACCGCCGTGGGGATCGCCGAGCAGATCTGGGTGATGGTCGCGGCGATCGTTGTGGCGACGGCACTGATGCTGGTGGCCTCCGGCCTGCTCGCCGCGTTCATCGAGCGCCACGCCTCGGTGAAGATGCTGGCGCTGTCGTTCCTGTTGCTGATCGGGATGGTACTGGTCGCGGACGGCGTCGGCTTCCACGTGCCGCGCGGCTACATCTACACCGCGATGGGCTTCTCGGTCCTGGTGGAGAGCCTGAACCTGGTGGCGGCGCGACGTCGCCGAACGAACAAGAATCGCGTGAAGCCGAACAAGTCGGCCGCTGAGTCGCTCACGGAGACGGCGCGATGAAACTGATGCGACGTCCGCGACCTCCCTTTGCGGAGCGCACGGTCGAACATGTGCTCTTCACCAGCCGGTGGCTGCTGCTCCGATCTATCTCGGCTTGGCTGTTGACGCTGCCCAGCGCACTCCGGGCCCCGAGAACGGCGACCCGCGGCAAGCGATGGAGTTCCGCCATTGATCCGGGAGACGCCGTGCCGCAGGCCGGCGACCGGGCAGTAAGGCGACCGACCGTGCAGCGTCACGCCCTCCTAATCGTCAACACGCACAGCCGGCGCGGCGCGGGAGCAGCCGAAACGATCGCCCATACGCTCGAGCGCGCGGCCGTGCCTGTCCTGCGCCGCACCTGCGAGGATGCCGGCAAGCTTCCGGACCTGATCCGCGGCCACGCGGACCAGGTGGACCGGGTGGTGATCGGCGGCGGCGACGGCACGCTCAACGCCGCGGCGCCAGGGCTGATCGCGACCGGGCTGCCGTTGGGCGTCGTCCCGCTCGGGACCGCAAACGACCTCGCGCGCACACTCGGCATCCCGCTCGACCCCGCGACGGCGGCGCAGGTCGTCGCCGCGGGACGGCGGCGCCGCATCGACCTGGGCGAGGCCAACGGCCATCCGTTCTTTAACGTCGCCAGCGTCGGCTTCGGTGTGGACCTGACGCGGGCATTGACGCGCGACTCGAAGCGGCGCTGGGGCGTGCTCGGCTACCCGGCCGCGGCGCTCCGCGCCCTGGAGCGGCTCCACCCCTTCGAGGTGGAGATCGTCCAGAATGGCATCACGCATCGATCGCGCACGGTGCATGTCGCGATCGGCAACGGTCGGCACTACGGGGGCGGCATGACGATCGCGGAGGGGGCGCGCATAGATGACGGGCGGCTCGATATCTACAGCCTCGAGGTCGGGAGCTTCTGGCGCCTGCTCTTGCTGCTTCCTGCCCTACGCAGCGGACGGCACCACGTCTGGGCCGAGATCCGTACCCTGACGGGCAACGATATCGAGCTCCGCACGCAACGCCCGCGTTCGGTGAACACCGATGGCGAGATCACCACGCGCACGCCGGCCCGCTTCCGCGTCCTGCGCGGGGCTGTTGAGGTCTATGTGCCTTGAGGGGCGTGACACCGGCTCTGCTCGTCATAGCAGCAGGGTGCGCGGCTACGTTGTTCGCGATCCTGACCGTGCTGGTGGTACACACTGGCCAAGTAGATCAGTGGGATGCGGCTGTGGGCGCGTCCGCGGCATCGCATCGGGCGGCCTGGCTGCTGGCTGTTTTCCTTTGGCTGACGATACTCGGGACAGGAGCAGCACTTGCCGGGGTCGTCATGACCGCGACCGGGTTCCTGTGGGCGGGCCGACAGGCGGGGCTGATATGGCCGCTCTGGGTGACCTTCGCCGGCGCAGAGGCAAGTGTCTGGGCTATCAAATGCGCGGTTGGCCGCACCCGCCCCGTGTTTCTGGAGGGCGTGGCGAGCGCCGCCTCGTCCTCCTTTCCCAGCGCGCACGCGACCGTCGCCGCGGCAACATTTGGCTTCGTCGCCTATGCAGTCGCCCGCGAGCTCTCCGGCCGGCGCGAGCGCTTCCAGGTCGTGCTCTGGACCGTGGTCCTGGTCGCGCTGATCGCGTTCAGCCGCGTCTTCATCGGGGTCCATTTCGGGACGGACGTAGTGGGCGGCCTCCTGCTCGGCCTCTTCTGGCTCCTCGTCGGCGTGGCGCTCGCCGAGCGACGAATG
>DASQVL010000100.1:0-12370 GCA_035640795.1 Crenalkalicoccus sp.
GTAGCACGGTCGCCTCGGCGCAGCTGGTATGGCGGCCCAGCCGCCCGATCCGCATGCTCGTGCCCTACACGCCGGGTGGCGGCGCCGACACCACCGCGCGCCTGCTCGCCGGGCCGATGGGCGCGGCCCTCGGCCAGCCGATCGTGGTGGAGAACCGTCCCGGCGCCGGCGGCTCGATCGGCGCGGCGGAGGTGGCGCGGGCCCGTCCGGACGGGCACACCTTGATGTGCGACGCCTCCGCACATGTGGTGAACCCCGCGCTTCTGCACGGGCTGACCTTCGACTACGCGACCGCTTTCACGCCGATCAGCCAGGTCTCAGTCATCCCGATGATCGTGCTGGTCCCTGCGAAGGCGCGGGTGGGCACGCTCGCCGAACTGGTGCGGGACCTGAAGGCACGGCCGGGCCAGCCCTATGGCTCGGCCGGCAACGCCACCGCGCCGCACATGGCTGCGGTGCTCTTCCTCGCCCGCGCGGGGGCGGAGGCCACGCATGTGCCCTACCGCGGCGGGTCGGCGGCGCTGCCCGACCTGATCGGCGGCAACCTCAGCTTCGTCTTCGGCACCGTCGCCTATGCGGTCGAGCTCGTGCGGCAGGGGCAAGCCAAGGCGTTGGGCGTCACCTCCCGCGAGCGGCTGGAGTCGCTGCCCGACGTGCCGACCATCGCCGAGCAAGGCTACCCCGGCTACGAGCTCAACGAGTGGAACGGGCTGTACGGGCCGGCCGGGCTGCCCGCACCTGTCACCACGGCGATCCACGCCGCCGCGAAGCAGGCGCTGGCCGACCCGCAGGTGAAGGAGCGCCTGGCCGCGCTCGGTGCCATTGGCGCCGGAACCGATTCCGATGCCTTCACAGGCTTCCTCGTCGAGCAACGGGCGTTGATGGCGCAGCTGGTGCGCGAGCACAACATCGGGCTTGACTGACCCTCCGTCGAGGCAGCTCGGTTTTCCGCCGGGAGTACCGCACCGGCGATTCGTGGAGCCAGGGCGACGTGCCGACCGGCCCGTTCTCCTTCGCGGACTCCACCCTCTTCACCAGCGGCACCGGCCTGGTCGTCAGCTCCGGCACCCCGGCGGCGCGGCCAGCGCGCCGCGCGTCAGCCCCGCAGCGCGGCGATGGCGCGCTCATAGGGCGGGCTGCCGAATATCGCCGAGCCCGCGACCAGCACCGAAGCGCCGGCGGCGACGGCGAGCGGCGCCGTCTCCGGCGTGATGCCCCCATCCACCTCGATGCGGATCGGCCGTTCTCCGATCATCGCCTGCAGCCGACGGATCTTCTCGAGCTGCCCGCTGATGAAGCGCTGGCCCCCGAAGCCGGGACTGACCGTCATCACCAGCACCAGGTCGATTGCGTCGAGCACATGCTCCACCGCGGCCGCGGGTGTGGCAGGGTTGAGCGACACGCCGGCCGCCTTGCCGAGCCCGCGGATTATCTGCAGCGTACGATCGAGATGCGTCGTCGCCTCGACATGCACTGTGATCCGATCCGCACCCGCCACCGCGAAGGCCTCGAGATACGCATCGACCGGCGAGATCATCAGATGCGCGTCGAAGCATTTGTCGGAGTACCGCCGAATGGCCCGCACCACCTCCGGTCCGAAGGTTATGTTCGGAACGAAATGGCCGTCCATCACGTCGAGATGGATCCAGTCGGCGCCTGCCACGTCCACCTCCCGCACCTGCTCGCCGAGCCGGGCGAAGTCGGCCGAGAGGATGGAAGGGGCGATCAGAACCTCGTTCATGCGGCGCGCCCGGACGCGGCCGCTTCCGCCAGCACGCGGCTGGCCAGGATGTCCTGCGGGCCGATTGCCATCAGCTCCTCCCTTGTGAGGGCGTGTCCGCGCGCCTCGAACAGCCGCACTGCCTGGCGCAGCCGCGCGCGATCAAGCGCGTTGCGCACCGAGCGGGCATTGGCGAAGTGCGCCTGGCGCATGCGCGCGTCGATGTAACGCGTGAAAGCCGCGCGTGCTTCCGGACTGAATTGGTAGTGCTGGCGCGCCAGCATCAGCTCGGCGATCGCCATCAGCTCGGCGGCGGCGTAGTCGGGGAAGTCGATGTGGTGCGCGATGCGCGAGCGGAAGCCCGGGTTCGAGCCGAAGAAGCGCTCCATCCGGTCGGCATAGCCGGCGAGGATGACGACGAGGTCATTGCGCCGGCTCTCCATCACCTGGAGCAGGATCTCGATGGCCTCCTGCCCATAGTCGCGCTCGTTCTCCGGACGGTAGAGGTAGTAGGCCTCGTCGATGAACAGCACGCCGCCCATCGCCTTCTTCAGGATCTCCTTGGTCTTGGGCGCGGTGTGGCCGATGTACTGCCCGACCAGGTCGTCGCGCGTGACCGCCACGAGGTGGTTGGAGCGGATATAGCCGAGCCGGTGCAGCATGTCGGCCATGCGCTCGGCGACCGTCGTCTTGCCGGTACCGGGATTGCCGGTGAACGACATGTGCAGGGTCGGCTGCTCGCTCGTCAGGCCGAGCTCGCGGCGCAGCCTGTCGAGCAGCAGCAGCGCCGCGATCTCGCGGATCCGCCGCTTTACCGGGCGCAACCCGACCAGCTCTTCCTCGAGCTGGTCCAGCACGGGCCCGATGCCGGAAAGCGCGAAAGCAGCGGCGAGGTCGACTGTGCTGTCGACGCAGGGCATCGCGCCCTCTCAGTACCGCTCGCCGGCCGGCCTGGCCGCGGCGGCGTAGGCGCGCGTGGTGTAGCGGATGGCGCGGCCCTCGCCCTCCTGCCGCTCCAGCGCGAAGCCCGGCTCTTCGCTGGGGCGGTCGGTGATGAAGGACAGCCGCAGGCTCTCCCAGCCGGGCGACGCATCGAAGGCAGAGACGCGGATATAGCCGCGGCCACGATGCACCTTGCGGCACTCCGCCAGCTCGAACATCACCGCCGCCGGGTCCCTGAGGTCGAACATCGGGTGGCCCCACATCTCCCAGTAGGTGTTGCGGGGATGCGGGTCATCGGTGAACTCGATGTTCACCGCCCAGCCCCGACGCAGGCAGTAGGCGACCTGCAGTGCGATCTGCTCGTCGGTGAGGTCGGGGAGAAAGCTGAACGTACCCTGGGTGATGCGCATGTCTGCCTCCTCCTCGCTCAGGCGACGGTCGCGGTCGGAACGAAGTCGGGCGTGTCGGTCGAGGCGTAGTCGAAGGTCACGTCCTTCCAGACCTCCAGCGCCTGCGCGAGCGGCGTGCAATGCCGCGCCGCGGCGGCCAGGATTTCCGGCCCCTCGGCCAGGAAGTCGCGCCCCTCGTTGCGGGCCAGCACCATCGCCTCGAGTGCCACGCGATTGGCGGTCGCGCCGGCGGCGATGCCCATCGGATGGCCGATCGTGCCGCCGCCGAATTGCAGCACGCAATCCTCGCCGAGGTAGTGCAGGAGCTGGTGCATCTGCCCGGCATGGATGCCGCCCGAAGCGACCGGCATCATCCGCCGCAGGCTCGCCCAGTCCTGCTCGAAGAACACGCCGTGCTGCAGCGCATGCGAATTGTGGGACTCACGGCAGATATCATAGTAGCCCCGCGTGGTGTTCGGGTCGCCTTCCAGCTTGCCCACCACCGTGCCGGCATGGATGTGGTCGACGCCGGCGAGGCGCATCCACTTGGCGATGACGCGGAAGCTTACGCCATGCGTCTTCTGCCGCGTGTAGGTGCCGTGGCCGGCGCGGTGCAGGTGCAGGATCATGTCGTTGCGCCGCGCCCACTTCGCGATCGACTGGATCGCGCTGTAGCCGATGACGAGGTCGATCATGATGATCACCGAGCCAAGCTGCTTGGCGAACTCGGCGCGCTCGTAGATCTGCTCCATATCACCGGCGGAAACGTTGAGGTAGGTGCCCTTCACCTCGCCGGTCACCGCCTGCGCGCGGTTCACCGCCTCCATGCAGTAGAGGAAACGGTCGCGCCAGTGCATGAAGGGCTGGCTGTTGATGTTCTCGTCATCCTTGGTGAAGTCGAGCCCGCCCTTCAGCGCCTCGTACACCACGCGGCCGTAGTTGCGCCCCGACAGGCCGAGCTTCGGCTTGACCGTCGCGCCGAGCAGCGGGCGGCCGAACTTGTCGAGCCGCTCACGTTCCACGACGATACCGGTCGCCGGCCCGTCGAAGGTCTTCACATAGGCGACGGGTAGCCGCATGTCCTCGAGCCGCAGGGCCCTCAGCGGCTTGAAGCCGAACACGTTCCCGATGATCGAGGCGGAGAGGTTCACGATCGAACCCGGCTCGAACAGGTCGAGATCATAGGCGATGTAGGCGAAGTACTGGCCAACCGCTCCCGGCACGGGGTCCACCCGGTAGCACTTGGCGCGGTATTTCTCGCAGGCGGTCAGGCGGTCGGTCCACACCACGGTCCAGGTCGCCGTTGAGCTTTCGCCGGCGACCGCCGCGGCCGCCTCCTCGGGGTCGACGCCGTCCTGTGGCGTGATCCGGAAGCACACCAGCACGTCGGTGTCCTTCGGCCTATAGTCAAGATCGAAGTAGCCCATCTCCTTGTACTGCATCACGCCGGCGTCGTAGCGGCCGCGGCGCTGCTTTGTCAGGGTGGTGACGTTCATGTCGTGCTCTCCTGCGGAATGCATTCAGGCGGCCTTCGCCGCGGTCGTTGCGCTGCCGATCGCCGGATCCAACGCGCCGCTCGCATAGCGCGTGGCCATCGCGGCGAGTGGCAGCGGGCGCATGCGCGGCGCCTGGCCGGCGGTGCCGAATTCCTCGAAGCGCCGGGCGCAGAGTGCGGTGAGCGCCGCCATCGCCGGCTTGAGGAAGGCGCGCGGGTCGAATTCGCCGCGCCTCTCGGCGGCGACCTTGCGGAACTGCCCGGCCATGGCAATGCGGCAGTCGGTGTCGATATTGATCTTGCGCACGCCATGCGCGATGCCCAGCCGGATCTCCTCGACAGGCACGCCCCAGGTCTGCGGCATCTCTCCGCCATGCGCGTTGAAGATGTCCTGCAGTTCCTGCGGCACCGAGGAGGAGCCGTGCATCACCAGATGCGTGTTGGGCAACGCGGCGTGGATTGTTCGCACCACATCCATCGCCAGGATGTCGCCGCTCGGCCGGCGCTTGAACTTGTAGGCGCCGTGGCTGGTGCCGATCGCCACCGCCAGCGCGTCGACACCCGTGCGTGCCACGAAGTCGCACGCCTGCGTGGGGTCGGTCAGCAACTGCTCGCGTGACAGCGCGCCGGTCGCGCCATGGCCGTCTTCAACCTCACCCTGGCCGGTCTCGAGAGAACCGAGGCAGCCAAGCTCGCCTTCCACCGAGACGCCGACGGCATGCGCCAGCTCGACGACGCGGGCGGTGAGAGCGACATTGTAGGCGTAGCTCGCCGGTGTCTTGCCGTCGGCCTCGAGCGATCCGTCCATCATCACGCTCGTAAAGCCGTGCTGGATGGCCGAGAGGCAGGTCGCCGGCCGGTCGCCATGGTCGAGGTGCAGGCAGACCGGAATTTCCGGATAGGTCTCGACCGCCGCTTCGACCATGCGGCGGAGCATGAGGTCGCCCGCATAGGCGCGCGCACCACGGCTCGCTTGCAGGATGACCGGCGCGGCGGAGTTCTGCGCCGCCGCCATGATGGCGAGGAGCTGTTCCATGTTGTTGATGTTGAAGGCCGGCACGCCGTAACCATGCTCGGCGGCATGATCCAGAAGCTGCCGTAGGCTGATGAAGGCCATGTCCCGTGCTCCTTCCGTGGTCACGCGGCTTCGTGGCGGAGGACAAGCCGCTCACGTGCCATGCCGACCAGCGCTTCGGCGGTGATGCCGAAGTGCCGCTGCAGATCGCCGGCTGGCGCCGAGGCGCCGAAGCCGCGCAGGCCAAGCACGTCGTCCTCGCGCGACACGTAGCGGGTCCAGCCGAAGGGCGAGGCCGCTTCCACCGCGAGACGCGGCGCATCACCGAGCACGCGCGCGCGGTATGCCCGGTCCTGCCGCTCGAACAGCTCGAAGCAGGGCATCGACACGACGGCGGTCGGCAGCCCCTCGGCCTCCAACCGCACGCGCGCTGCCATCGCGATCTGCACCTCTGACCCCGTGGCGAGCAGCGTCAGCGCGCGCGGCCCGCCGGCCGCCTCGGCCAGTACATAGGCGCCGCGCGTGCAGAGGTTCTCGCTGCTGTGCTCCAGCCGCAGTGCCGGCACCGTCTGGCGTGACAGCGCGAGTACCGAAGGCGCCGCCGGCTCGGCCAGCGCCGCCTCCCAGCACTCCGCCGTTTCCACCGCGTCGGCCGGGCGGAACACGAGCAGGTTCGGCATGGCGCGCAGGCTGGCGAGGTGCTCGATCGGCTGATGCGTCGGGCCATCTTCACCGAGCGCGATGCTGTCGTGAGTCAGCACATAGACCACGCGCAGACCCATCATCGCCGAAAGGCGGATCGCGTTGCGGCAGTAGTCGGAGAAGACGAGGAAGGTGCCGCCGTAGGGAATGAACCCCCCATGCAGGGCGATGCCGTTCATGGCCGCGGCCATCGCATGTTCGCGCACGCCATAGTGGATATAGCGGCCGGCAAAGGCGCCGGCACGGATGGGTGCGGTGCTTGGCGTGACGGTGTTGTTCGAGTGGGTGAGATCGGCTGAACCGCCGACCAGCTCCGGCATGGCCTCGGTCAGCACCTTCAGTGTCGCCTCGCTCGCCTTGCGCGTCGCCCAGGCGGGACGCTCGGCCAGCAGCCCTGCCTTGTGTGCGCGCACCGTCTCCGCCAGGCCCTCCGGCAGCACGCCGGTCTCGGCGCGCAGGAAGGCGTCGCGCTTTGCCATGGTCACGGCGTCGAATCTCTCGCGCCAGGCACGATGCGCCGCCGAGCCACGCGCCCCCGCGGCACGCCAGGCCGACAGGATGTGCGCGGGCACCTCGAAGGGCGCGTGTGGCCAGCCCAGGCTTTCGCGCGCGGCGGCAATCTCGGCAGCGCCGAGCGGCGCGCCGTGCGTCGCTTCGCTGCCCTGCTTGTTCGGCGCACCGAAGCCGATGACGGTGCGGCAGGCGATCAGGGAGGGCCGCGGATCGGCGCGCGCAGCCTCGATAGCCGCGGCCACCGCGTCCGGATCGTGCCCGTCCACCGTCTGGGTATGCCAGCCGCAGGCGCGGAAACGCGCCGGCTGGTCATCGGAAACGGCGAGACTGGTCGGACCGTCGATCGAGATGCCGTTGTCGTCGAACAGCACGATCAGCCGCCCGAGCCCGAGATGCCCCGCGAGCGATGCGGCCTCGTGGCTGATCCCCTCCATAAGGCAGCCATCGCCGGCGATGACATAGGTCCAGTGGTCGACCAGCTCGCCTCCGAAGCGCGCCTCGAGCATCCGTTCCGCGAGCGCCATGCCGACCGCATTGGCGAGTCCCTGGCCGAGCGGCCCGGTCGTTGTCTCCACACCAGGCGTGTGCCCGTACTCCGGATGCCCCGGCGTGAGTGAGCCGAGCTGCCGGAAGCGCCGAAGCTGCGCCGCGTCCGTGCCGGGATAACCCGTCAGATGCAGCAGCGCGTAAAGCAGCATCGAGCCATGGCCGGCGGAAAGCACGAAGCGGTCGCGGTCCGGCCACTCCGGCGCCCGGGGATCGAAGCGCAGGAAATGCGTCCACAGCACCGTCGCGACATCGGCCATGCCCATCGGCATGCCGGGATGCCCGGACTTCGCCTCCTCCACCGCGTCCATGGCGAGCGCGCGGATCGCGGTGGCCATCTCGCGCAACGTCGTTGTGCCGCAAGCCATGCCGTCCATCTCCGTCATTCCCTCAGGGAGCCGCACGCCGGCTGCGCTCGACGAGCTGCAGGATCATCGGCGTCAGGATGAGCTGCATCGCCAGATCGAGCTTGCCGCCCGGAATGACGATGGAATTCGCGCGCGACATGAAGCTGCCGTGCAGCATTGAAATGAGGTAGGCGAAGTCGATGCCGCGCGGATTGCGGAAGCGTATGACGACCATCGACTCATCGGCCGTCGGAATCCAGCGCGCGATGAACGGGTTGGAGGTGTCCACCGTCGGCACGCGCTGGAAATTCACGTCGGTCTGCGTGAATTGCGGGCAGATGTAGCGCACATAGTCGGGCATGCGACGCAGGATTGTGTCGGTCACCGCCTCGGTGGAGTAGCCGCGCGTCGCCTTGTCGCGGTGGATCTTCTGGATCCATTCGAGGTTGATCACCGGCACCACACCGATCTTGAGATCCGCGTGGCGGGCCAGGTTGACCTCCTCGGTCACCACCGCGCCGTGCAGGCCCTCGTAGAACAGCAGGTCGGTGTCGGCGGGGAAGGTCTCCCAATCGGTGAAGGTACCGGTCGGGGTGCCGAAATGCGCGGCCTCGCGATCGTCATGCACGTAGTGCCGGGTGCGGCCGGTGCCCTTGCGGCCATATTCGGCGAACACTGCCTCCAGCTCCGGCAGCAGATTCGCCTCCGGACCGAAATGGCTGAAGTGCGAGTTGCCATCCGTGGCCGCCGCCGCCATGGCGCGGCGCATCTCGGCCCGGTCGTAGTGATGGAACGCATCGCCCTCGATCCACGCGGCGTTGATGCCCTCGCGGCGGAAGATCTGCCCGAAGGTGTGCTTCACCGTCGTGGTGCCGGCGCCGGAGGAGCCGGTGATGGAGATGATGGGATGCCGGACGGACATGGAGCGCCTTGGCCTCCGTTCTCAGGAACTGAAGAAGCCACGACTGGCGAACAGCGGACGCTGGCCGGCGGCCGGAATCCCCGCGGCGCTCAGTGCCGTCACACGCTCGACCTTGTCACGCGAGCCGAAGATGAGCGGCACGCGCTGGTGCAGGCTCTGCGGCACCAGGCCGAGGATGCGGTCGAAGCCATGGGTCGCCAGGCCGCCGGCCTGCTCGAACACGAGGGCGATCGGATTCGCCTCGTAGAGCAGCCGCAGGCGGCCGCGCGCGTAGCCGCTGCGCGCGTCGCCCGGGTAGAGGTACACGCCGCCGCGCAGCAGAATTCGGTATGCCTCGGCGACGACGCAGCCGAGCCAGCGCGTGTTGTAGTCGGCCCCTCGCGGCCCATCGGCGCCGGCCACGCATTCCTCGACAAACGCGCGAATCGGCAGCGGCCAGTGCCGCCGGTTCGCGGCGTTGATGGCGTACTCGCGCCTGCCCTCCGGAACGCGCACGCCGGAATGGGTGAGGCGGAAGACGTGGTTGCGCCTGTCCAGGGTGAAGATCTGCACACCGCGCCCCAAGGTGAGCACAAGCGATGTGTGTGGGCCGTAGAGCACAAAGCCGGCGGCGAGCTGCCGATCGCCCTGGGTGGTGAAGGCGAGGGTGGGGTCGTCCGCGCGGTCGGACGGCAGCAGCGTGAACACGCTGCCCATCGGCGCATTGGC
Source organism: Crenalkalicoccus sp. (assembly GCA_035640795.1). Classification (GTDB taxonomy): domain Bacteria; phylum Pseudomonadota; class Alphaproteobacteria; order Acetobacterales; family Acetobacteraceae; genus DASQVL01. The sequence goes on from DASQVL010000100.1 coordinate 9,300, forward strand.
ATCGATGTTGTTCGAACCGTCGAGCGGGTCGAGCGCGACCGCGAGCGGCGCGGAGGGGCGCAGCACCACCGCCTCGGGCAGTTCCTCGGAGGCGACGGCGGCGACCGGCGCCTCTTGCAGCGCCTCGAGGAACAGCTCGTTCGCCAGGCCGTCGAGCGCCTTCCGGCCGTCACCATCGTCGCTGCTGCCAAGGATGGCGCCGAGGTCGCCCGCCAGCGGACCCTGCGCGACGATCTCGGCGAGCACGGCCGCGGCCCCGGCGATGGTCTTGAGCGTGACGGCGATGGCCTCGCGCCCGGCGCTGGCGCCCGCCCAGTTGTCCAGGTGCTCCTGCAAGCTGGTCACCGATCGGCTCCTCCCGGCTCGCCCTGCTTGTGATGGCTTCGGCGACGCTAGTCGGAGTGACAGGGCAAAGGAATTCCTTTAATCTTGGCGCCAATGAAAGAAAAACTTTTCAGCTTCGCGCGGAACACCTCCCTCCGGCAGCTCCGCGCCCTCGGCGCCGTCGCCCGCACCGGCAGCGTAACCGCTGCGGCGGAGGCGCTTTCGGTCACGCCGCCCGCGGTGGCGCAGCAGCTTCGCCTGCTCGAGGAGGCGCTCGGCGGCGTGGCGCTGATCGAACGCACCTCCGCCGGTGCACGGCCGACCGAGGCAGGACGCGAGGTGCTGAGCGCCCTCGCGCGCGTCGAGGGCGCGCTGGCCGACTGCGCCGCGGCGGTCGACGCGCTGCGCGGCATGGAGGGCGGCCGCGTCGCGGTCGGCGTGATCAGCACGGCGAAGTACTTCGCCCCCTTCGCGCTGGCGGCGTTCCAGCGCGCGCATCCCAAAGTGGAAATGCGCGTGCTGGTCGGCAATCGTCAGGAGACGATCGCTGCACTCGAGTCCTTCGAGCTGGACCTGGCGGTGATGGGCCGCCCGCCGGACAGTTTCGCCGTGGAGTGCGCGGTCATCGGCGACCATCCGCACGTCATCATCGCCCCGCCCGACCACCCGCTCCACCATCGGGGCACCATCCCGCTGCGCGACGTTGCGAGCGAGACGTTCCTGCTGCGCGAAATGGGGTCCGGGACGCGCGAGTTGATGCGCCGGCTCTTTGCCGAGGCCGCCCTCGCACCAGGGCGTGCCATCGAGATCGGCAGCAACGAGACGATCAAGCAGGCGGTGATGGCCGGCATGGGCATCGCGCTCCTGTCGGCCCATACGATCGCCGCGGAGGTCGAGGACGGGCGCCTCGTCGTGCTTGACGTCGAGGGGCTGCCGATGGTCCGGCAGTGGTTCGTCGTGCGGCGCGCCGAAAAGCGGCTGCTCCCGGCCGCTCTGGCGCTTTGGGACAACCTCGTCCGGTCCGGCGAGCACTTTCTGCCGCGGCGTCGGCTGCCCACGCCGTTGCCGGCGGCGCCAGCGGTGCTCCCCGAGTGTCCTGGAGAGCCCCCGCGTGCTCGGCGTGATCCGCCGTCCTGTCCGGCTGCGGCTCCACGCCGATCGCCCGCAGCCCGGCGTCGGTGATGCGCAGCGCGCGAGGCCGCGGCCTGGACCAGCAACACGGTCCGGGTGATGGCACGCAACATCTCACCGTCGGTCACCTGCGACCTCGCGGCCTCTGAGGCCGCGCAGACCGACCTCGCCGTTCAGCTCACGCCGACAGGTCTGGCGCGAGTGCCGGCAGACCCGAGCGCCAGGTCCGACTGCCACGGTAAGGCGAAGCGGATTCGGGCCTGGAAGCCGTCGGTCGCCACATTCGCCAGCGGAAAGTCAAGGCGCGCCGGAATGGCTGTCGCATTGACCTCCACAGCCGTCATGTCATCAGCTGCTCGAGCTTCAGCGGAAGTTCGCGGATCCTCACGCCCGTCGCGTGGTAGACGGCGCTCATGATCGCCGCAGCGGTGCCGGCTAGGCCAATCTCGCCGACGCCGCGCGCGCCGAGCGCGTTGAGGTTGGTGTCCGGATACTCCAGGAAGTGCACGTCCATCGCCGGCGTGTCGGCATTGGTGGCGACGACATAGTCGGCCAGGCTGGCATTCACCGGTGCGCCATTGCGCCGGTCGTAGTGGGTCTCCTCGAACAGCGCCATGCCGACGCCCATGACGATCGAACCTTCGATCTGGTTGCGGGCAGCGAGTGGGTTGATGATCCGCCCGGCATCAATCACCGACACAACCCTGGACACCCGAAGCCGAGCGATCTCCGGCTGCCAGGTCACCTCGACGAAATGTGCGCCGAAGGAGTGCTTCGACGCTGTCGGCTCTTCGGGGGAGAGAAAGGTGCCGCTCCCTGACCCGAGCCCGGTCATTAAAGGCTGCTTGAGCGCCTTGAGGACGATGTCAAAGGCCACCGCGCGGCGGTTGCCGTCCCTGGCGACGATCTGGCCGTCGGCGAAGTCGAGGTCATCCGGTTTGCTGCCGCTAAAGGGTGTGCCCTCCCCGGCACATGCCGCGGCGATCAGCGCCTTCCCCGCCTTCGCCACCGCCTCATGGATCGGCGCAACCAGCGAAGCGGTCACCATGGAGCCGCCGGACACCGGCCCGGCCGGAAGCCTCGTGTCGCCCAGCACCACCTCGACCCGCTCGATCGGGATGCCCAGCCGCTCCGCCGTCAGCTGCGCCATCACCGTATAGGTGCCGGTGCCGATGTCCTGGACGGCGCAGGCAACGCGCACCGTGCCGTCCTCGCGGAGATCGACGGCGGCGGTGCACGGGAAGCGTTCGGCGATCCAGGAACAGGCCGCGACGCCCCAGCCGAGCGTCAGCCCGTCGCGTGTCATGGCGCCGATCCGCGGATCGCGCCTGGACCAGCCGAAGCGCTCGGCGCCGAACTTCAGGCATTCCTGGAACTGGCGAGACGAAAAGGGAACACCAAGGCCCTCGTCCATGCTCGGTTCGTTGATGAGACGCAGCTCGACCGGATCCATGCCGAGCGCCACGGCCAGCTCATCCATGGCGGATTCAAGTGCGTAGAGGCCGGGGACGGCGCCCGGCCCGCGCATCGGGGTCGGCGTGCCGATGTTGCGCCTGGCCGTACCGGCGGTGACGCGCAGATTCGGCACACTGTACATGTGTGGCGTCGCCTCACCG
>DASQVL010000101.1:0-2419 GCA_035640795.1 Crenalkalicoccus sp.
CATCCAGCGCATGGGTCACGTAGAGAATGGGCAGCCGCGCCGCTTCCTGCAGTCGCGCGAGATAGGGCAGCACCTCGGCACGGCGCGGCGCGTCCAGCGCGGCCAGCGGTTCGTCCATCAGCAGCAGGCGCGGCCGCGCCAGCAGCGCGCGGCCCAGCGCGACGCGCTGGCGCTCCCCGCCCGATAGGCCGAGCGGCCGACGGGCGAGCAGCGCATCCAGGCCGAGCAGCGCCACCACCTCCTCGAAGGCGGGGCCGGCCGCGCCGCGCGGCGCGCGGCGCAGCCCGTAGCGCAGGTTGCCGGCGACGCTCATATGCGGGAAGAGCCGCGCATCCTGGAACACCACGGAGCAGCGGCGGCGTTCCGGCGGGACGAACAGGCCGCGCGCGGCGTCGAACAGCGCCTCCCCGGCCAGCGCTATGCGGCCGGCCTGCGGGCGCAGCAGCCCGGCTATGGCGGCGAGGATGGTGCTCTTGCCGCTGCCGGAGGGGCCGAAGAGCGCGGTGACGCCGCCGGGCGCGGCGAAGCCCGCCTCCAGCGCGAAGCCCGGAAAGGCATGGCGCAGCGCGACCTCCAGCATCAGGCGCGGCCGAGCAGGCGGTGCATGAGGCGCGCCGCGCGGTCGGCGAGCAGCAGGAACAGCACGGCGAGCGCGATGGAGATGCCGGCGAGCCGCGCCGCCACGCCCTCCGCCCCAGGGACCTGCGTCGCCGCGTAGATCGCCAGCGGCAGGGTCTGGGTCTCGCCGGGGATATTGGCCGCGAAGGTGATGACGGCGCCGAACTCGCCCAGGCCCGCGGCGAAGGCGGTGACCGCGCCGGCCAGGATGCCGGGCGCCATCAGCGGCAATGTGACGGTGACGAAGCGGTCGAGCGGCCCGGCGCCGAGGCTGCGCGCCGCCGCCTCCAGCCCCGGATCCACGGCTTCCAGGGAAAGCCGCACGGCGCGGACGATGAGCGGGAAGGACATGACGGCGGTGGCGAGCGCCGCGCCCCCCGTCGTGAACACCAGCCGGATGCCGAACCAGTCGTGCAGCGGCCCGCCGATCGGTCCGCGCAGGCCGAACAGCACCAGCAGCAGCCAGCCGACGACGACCGGCGGCAGCACCATGGGCAGGTGCACCAGCGCGTCCAGCAGCACGCGGCCCGGGAAGCGCCCGCGCGCCAGCAGCAGCGCGGCGAGCACGGCGAGCGGCAGGCCGAGCGCCACACTGCGCCCGGCGACGGAGAGGCTCAGCCGCACCGCCTGCCACTCCTCCGGCGTCAGGTCCAGCACGTCAGCCCGCGAGGGTGAAGCCGTAGCGGCGCCAGGTCTCCGCCGCCTGCGGGCCGGAGAGGTAGGCCAGGAGGTCGTGCGCCGCGGCATTGCCCGCCCCGCGCTGCGTCAGCGCGAAGGGATAGGAGATCGGCGGGTGGCTGTCCGCCGGGAAGGTGCCGAGGACGCGCACACGCCGGCTTGCCGCCGCGTCCGTCGCATAGACGATGCCGAGCGGAGCCTCGCCGCGCTCCACCAGCAGCAGCGCGGCGCGGACATTCTCGGCGCGCGCGAGCCGCGGCGCCAGCGCCTGCCACAGGCCGAGCGACGTCAGCGCCGCGGCGGCGTAGATGCCGGCCGGGACATGGGCGGGGTCGCCGACCGCCAGCCGCCCGTCATCGCCGAGGAGCTTCGCAAGCTCCGCCCCCGGCGTCAGCGTCACCGGCCCGGCGCGGCTGTCCGCCGGCGCGATCAGCACCAGCGCATTGCCCAGCACGGCGCGGCGCGTCTCCGGCAGGATGAGGCCGCGCTGTTCCGCGTAGTCCATCCACTGCTCGTCGGCGCTGAGGAAGAGGTCGGCGGGCGCGCCCTGCTCGATCTGCCGCGCGAGGGTGGAGGAGGCGGCGAAGACCAGGCTCGGCTTCGGCTCCCGCGGCCAGGACTCCGCGATCCGCCGCACCGCGTCCTGCAGGCTGGCGGCGGCGAAGACGGTGACCGGCGCCTCGGCCCGGGCGGCGCGGGCGAGCGCGACGGCGAGGCCAAGGCCAAGGAGGAGGCGTCGCTGCAGGGTCGCGCTCCGCGTTATGTCCGGCGGAGCATATCGGTCGGGGCGGGGCGCGGCAACCCGCCCTCCCCGGCGGGCCGCTCGGCATGCGGTCGACCAGCACGATCGTCGTGCTGTCCCAGGCGAAGGTCCCGTCCGCCTCGGGCCGGTCGGTCGGGACCCTGCAGGCGATGGCGGTCAGGCGCTCGAGTGGCGCGTCGGGCCGCACGGCCTGGCCCTCAGCGGCGGCCCGGGAGCAGCGTATCCACCACCTGCTTCGCGGTGTCGGTGATCACGCTGCCGAGCTCGGGCTCGCCGCCCAGCATGCTGCCGAGAAAGGCGCGGGCCTGCTTCAGCGTGATGTGCGGCGGCAGCGGTGGCACGTTCGGGTCGGCGTAGAAC
>DASQVL010000102.1:0-11794 GCA_035640795.1 Crenalkalicoccus sp.
CACCCCGCCGAGGGCCGAGGCGATGCCGCTCGGCGCCTGCGCGCCGAGCACGCCGCCGGCGGCGGCGCCGGTCGCGGCACCCGCCGCGCCATCCGCGCTGATCGCCACGCGGCGGACGCCGATAATGGTGCCCTGCTCCACCTTGTTCGCCTGCTGCACCGCCCGCGTCGCGTAGGTGTCCGGCGAGTAGGTGGAGCCGCAGGCGGCAAGCAGCGGCAGGAGGAGAAGCGCGGCGTACCGCATCGGGCGAAGTCCTGTGCGGGAGCGGCCCCAGATAGGCGATGCTGCCGCCGCTGTCATCCGCCGGTTGCGCGCCGGCGCGCCATTGCGCTGCAGCGCGTGCCGTTTCAGCACACCGTTGCGCAACGGGCCTGCAATACCCGCAGGACTTCGTCCGGCGGCTCCGCCCACCAGCGGCGGGAGAGGATCTCAGCCTCCACGAAGCCCTTGTAGCCGGCGGCCTCCACCATCGCGCGCAGGCGCGGGATGTCGATCACGCCATCGCCCGGCATGCCGCGGTCGAAGACGAGGTCGGTGGTCGGCACCAGCCAGTCGCAGACATGGAAGGCGGCGATGCGGCCCTGCGCGCGGGCGATCTGCCGCGCCACGTCCGGGTCCCACCACACGTGGTACACGTCCACGGCGACACCGGTGCCGGGGCCGAGCGCGTCGCAGAGGTCGAGCGCCTGGGCGAGCGTCGTCACCACGGAACGGTCGGCGCAGGTCATGGGGTGCAGCGGCTCGATCGCCAGCATCACGCCGGCGAGGCGCGCTTCCTCCAGCGCCGCGGCGAGGCCGTCCGTCACCATGGCCCGCGCGCCGTCCAGGTCGCGCGAGCCCGGGGGCAGGCCGCCGCAGACCATGACGAGGCAGGCGGCCTGCAACTCGAAGGCCTCGGCGATGGCGCGGCGGTTCTCCTCGATGGCGGCGCGGCGGCCGGCGGCATCGGCGGCGGTGAAGAGGCCGCCGCGGCAGAGGCCGCTCACGCCCAATCCGGCATCGCGGATGCGCCGCGCGGCGCGCGCCACGCCCATCTCCGCCAGCCTGTCGCGCCAGGGCGCAATTCCAGGGATGCCGTGCCGCGCGCAGCCTTCGATGCAGTGCGCGAGGTCCCAGGCCTCCCGCACCGTCGCGGTGTTGAGCGAGAGCGGCCCCGGCTTCGGCATTCAGGCGATCCCATGCAGGGCGAGCAGGCTGCGCATGCGCGCCACCGCGCGGTCCGGGTCGCAGAGCAGCCCGGCCGAGTCCGCGAGGCGGAACAGCTCCGCGAGGTGCAGGATGCTGCGCGCGGATTGCTGGCCGCCCAGCATGGTGAAGTGGTCCTGGTGCCCGTTGAGCCAGGCGAGGAAGACAACGCCGGTCTTGTAGAAGCGCGTCGGCGCGCGGAAGACGTGGCGGGAGAGCGGGACGGTGGGCGCCAGGACGGCGTGGAAGCCGGGGAGGTCACCGGCGGAAAGCGCCGCCAGCGCGCCGCCCACCGCCGGCGCGATGGGATCAAAGATGCCGAGCAGCGCGTCCGAGTGACGCTCCCCGTCGCCGGCGATCAGCTCGGCGTAATTGAAGTCGTCGCCGGTGTACATGCGCACACCGGCAGGCAGGCGGCGGCGCATGGCGATCTCCTTCTCCTTGTCGAGGAGGGAGATTTTGATGCCGTCCACCTTGGCGGCATGCGCGGCGATGACGCCGAGCGCCACCTCCATCGCCTGCCAGTGGTCGGCATGGCCCCAGTAGCCGCTGAGCGCCGGGTCGAACATCTCGCCCAGCCAGTGGATGATGACGGGCTGGCGCACGCCCGCGAGGATGCGGGCATAGACGCGCTCGTACTCGGCGGGCGAGCGCGCGGCACGGACCAGGGCGCGGGAGGCCATCAGGATGATGCGCCCGCCCATCGCCTCGATGGCCTCGCACTGCTCCTCATAGGCGCGGATGACGTCGTCGAGCTTCGTGTCCGGCGTGGCGGCCAGGTGGTCCGTGCCGGCGCCGCTGGCGAGCACCGCGCCCGGGACGTCCCGCGCCGCGTCGAGCGAGCGGCGGATCAGCTCCCGTGCCTGCTTCCAATCGAGGCCCGTGCCGCGCTGCGCCGTGTCCATGGCCTCGGCGACGCCGAGGCCGAGCGACCAGAGGTGGCGGCGAAAGGCGATGGTGCGGTCCCAGTCCAACGGCGCATCCAGCCAGGGATCGTGCGCGGCCAGCGGGTCGGCCACGACATGCGCGGCGGCGTAGGCGATGCGCGGGAAGGGCGGCGTCGCGCGCGGGAAGGTGCGGGGCGGGCCGAGGGTGAAGGGTTCGAGGCGGCCATCGGCGGTGGGGAGCAGGATGCCGGGCATGCGTCACGCCTCCAGCTTGTCGAGGTCCACCCAGCGGCGTTCCCGCCAGCTGCGCAGCCCAGCTTCCGCGAGCTGCACGCCGCGCGCGCCGGCCATCAGGTCCCAGGGGAAGTCGGGCAGCTCGCCCGCGACATGGCGCAGGAAGAGCTCCCATTGCGCGCGGAAGCCGTTCGGATACGGCTCGGAGTCCGGCACCTCCTGCCAGCCGGCGAAGAAGTCGATGGGCTGCGGCACGTCCGGGTTCCAGACGGGCTTGGGCGTGGCGATGCGCGACTGCGTCCAGCATTTCTGCAGCCCGGCGACCGCCGAGCCATGCGTGCCGTCCACCTGGAAGGTGACGAGGTCGTCGCGGCGCACCCGCGTGACCCAGGAGGAGTTGATCTGCGCGACGATGTCGCCGGCAAGCTGGAAAGTTGCGTAGGCGGCATCATCCGCATCGACCCGGTAGCGGCGCCCCTGCTCGTCCACCCGCTCCGGGATGTGGGTCGCGCCGAGGCAGGAGACGGCGCGCACCTCGCCGAACAGGTTGTCCAGCACGTAGCGCCAGTGGCAGAGCATATCCAGGATGATGCCGCCGCCCTCCGCCCGCTTGTAGTTCCAGGAGGGGCGCTGGGCGGGCTGCAGGTCGCCCTCGAACACCCAGTAGCCGAACTCCCCCTTCACGCTGCAGATGCGGCCGAGGAAGCCGCTCTCGATCACCATGCGCAGCTTGCGCAGGCCGGGCAGGAACAGCTTGTCCTGCACCACGCCGTGCCTGATGCCGGCGGCGCGGGCGCGGCGCGCCACGTCCAGCGCATCCTCCAGCCGGTCGGCGGTGGGCTTCTCCACATAGACATGCTTGCCGGCGGCGATCGCCTGGCGGATCAGCCCGGCGCGCAGCTGGGTGGTCGCGGCATCGAAGAACACTTCGTCGCGCGGATCGGCGAGGCAGGCGTCGAGATCGGTGGAGATGCGGGCGATGTCGTGCGCGCGGGCCAGCGCCTCCAGCCTCTCCCGGTTGCGGCCGACCAGCACCGGGTCGGGCATCAGCCGGTCGCCATTGGCGAGGCGCAGGCCGCCCTCCGCGCGGATCGCGGCGATGGAGCGGATGAGGTGCTGGTTCGTCCCCATCCGTCCGGTCACGCCGTTCATGATGAGACCGATGCGGCGTTCCGCCATGTATTCCCCCCGTTCAGGCGCCCGGATCGGTGAGCAGGGCGGCGGCCTCCCCGGGCTCGGCCTCCGCCTCCAGCGGGTCGCGCGGCAGGACGCGGTGGCGCAGGACGAGCCGCGCGAGTGCAGCGCGGCGCGGGTCGTCCAGAAGCTGCGCCTCCCATGCCATCGCCGCAGAGCTGGTCAGGTGGTAGAGCGCGCTCGCCGCCTGCCGCGCCTGCGCCGGGTCCTCGCCGGCCCGCGCCGCCAGCGCCTCCGCCCGCGTCCAGAGCGGCGGGAGTTCGGCCAACCCGCCTTCCGCCGCCAGCGCCGCGACATGCGCGGCGAGGACGGGCAGCGCGCCCTCCCGCGCGATGGCGCGCAGCACGTCGAGGACGACGATGTTGCTCGTCCCCTCCCAGATGCTGCCGATGTGGCTGTCGCGCAGCAGCCGCGCATCCGGCCATTCCTCGATGTAGCCGCAGCCGCCGCGCACCTCCATCGCATCGCCGGTCACGCGCCGCGCATCGCGGCAGGCGCGGAATTTCAGGAGCGGCGTCAGGATGCGGGTCAGGGCGTAGGCGCCCTTCTCGCCCGCATCGGCGCGGCGCAGGGCCTCGGCCGCCTGGAACATCATCGTCCGCGCCTGCTCCGCCGGCACCAGCAGCTTGAGGAGCTGGCGGCGCATGAGCGGCATCTCGACCAGCCGCTTCCCGAAGGCGACGCGGCGATGCGCGACGAACAGCGCCTCCGTCACCGCGCGGCGCATCATCCCCGCGGCGCGCATCCCGTTCGACAGGCGGGAGTTGTTCACCATGTCCGCCATCTGGCGGAAGCCCGCCTCCGGCTCGCCCACCAGGAAGGCGAGCGCGCCCTCCAGCCGCACCTCGCCCGAGGCCATGCTGCGCGTGCCGAGCTTGTCCTTCAGGCGCACGATCCGGTACGCGTTGCGCGTGCCGTCCGGCCGCTCCCGTGGCAGCAGGAAGAGCGAGACGCCGCGCAGGCCGGGCGGTCCCGCGGCGCGGCGCGCCAGCACCAGCGCCGCACCCGCATCGGGGTTGGAGCAGAACCACTTGTCGCCCGAGAGGCGCCAGGAGCCGTCCTCCGCCGGCTCGGCCAGCACCGCGGTCGCGGCGATGTCCGATCCCGCGCCCTGCTCCGTCATGAACATCGCACCCTGGCAGAGCGCGTCCATGTCGGTGGCCGTCAGCGCCGGCAGGTAGCGCGCGACCAGCCCCGGCTCGCCAAAGCGGCGGAGCGTGCGCGCCAGGCTGTCCGTCATCGAAAGCGGACAGCACAGGCCGAACTCCGCCTGCACGAACAGGTAGGTCAGCGCGTACTTGGCGGCCGGCGGCATGGGATCGGGCCAGCCGAGCACGCCGCCGCGGTGGCTCAGCGCCGCCAGGCCGTATTCGCCGAAGGCGATCGCCGCCATCTCCCGATAGGCCGGGTGGTACTCGATCCGCTCGGCATCGGCGCCGCGGCGGTCGCGCGGGTGCAGCACGGGCGGGTTGCGGTCGGCGATCCCTGCCAGCTCATCCAGCCGCCCGCCCGCCAGCGCGCCCAGCCGGTCCAGATGCGGCAGCAGATGGGCATGCAGCGCCGGCGGCAGGTAGAGGCCCGCGACCGCCGCCCCCCAGGGATCGGCACGGAACAGGTTCAGGCCGCGGCTGTCGGGGACGGCCTCTGCCCCGGCAAGCGGGCCGACGGGGGGCGGGACGGCGGGACGGATGTCCATGGCGGCATCCTGGCCCTCCCCGCGCCTGCCTCCAAGCGTGCTAGCCTCGCATCGACCCGGATGGGGGAGGAACGCCATGCCCGTTACCCGCCGCGCCGCGCTCGGCGCGGCCGCCGCCGTGCTCGTCGCGCCGCCGGTCCGCGCCGCCTGGGAGATCAGCGAGCGCTATCCCGACCCGCGAATCGAGCTGCTCGACCCGAGCTTCGCCAGGTACCGCCTCTTCAATGCGGCGGTGGAGCGGCTGTTCACGGGCGCGCGATGGTCGGAAGGCCCGGTCTGGTCCGGCGCCGACCGCTCCGTGATCTGGTCCGACATCCCGAACAACCGGATGCTGCGCTGGGACGAAGCTTCCGGCGGCGTGGCCGAGTACCGCAACCCGTCCAACAACAGCAACGGCAATACGCGGGACCGCCAGGGCCGTCTCGTCACCTGCGAGCATGGCGGGCGCCGCGTCACGCGGACGGAGCCGGACGGCAGCATCACCGTGATCGCCGACCGGTTCGAGGGCAAGCCGCTCAACTCCCCGAACGACGTGGTGGTGACGTCGGATGGCAGCATCTGGTTCACGGACCCGCCCTTCGGCATCCTGGGCGAGTACGAGGGCAACCGCGCGACCTCCGAACTGCCGACAAACCTCTACCGGGTGGACGGCCGGACCGGCCAGATCACCGTGGCGACCGGCGCGGTGAACCGGCCGAACGGCCTCGCCTTCTCGCCGGACGAACGGACGCTGTATGTGGTGGAGGGCGGTGTCATGCCCCGCGTCATCCGCGCCTTCCAGCTGACGGAAGGCGGCACGGCGCTCGGCACCGGCCGCGTGCTCTACCAGTGCCGGCCGGAGGAGACGCCGGACGGGCTCCGCGTGGATACGGAGGGCAATCTCTGGTGCGGCTGGGGCATGGGCGAGGGGCTGGACGGCGTCCGCGTGCTGACGCCGGAGGGCAAGCCGATCGGCCACATCCACCTGCCGGAGCGCGCGGCCAATCTCTGCTTCGGCGGGGCCAAGCGGAACCGCCTGTTCATGGCGGCCAGCAAGTCGCTCTACGCCGTCCATGTGGGCGCGCAGGGCGCGCCCGGCGGTTGAGAAGGGCCGGATCGCGCAATTGGCGAGGCTTGCCGCGGGCCGGGCGCCGGGCCACTTTCCGCGCGCCCGATCTCGAACGGCAGGATTTCTTATGCCCGAAAGCTACGACGTCATCGTCATCGGCGCCGGCCCTGGCGGCTATGTCGCCGCCATTCGCGCCGCGCAGCTCGGCATGAAGGTGGCCTGCGCGGAGAAGCGCGCGACGCTCGGCGGCACCTGCCTCAACATCGGCTGCATCCCCTCCAAGGCGCTGCTGCAGTCGAGCGAGAATTACGAGGAGGCGCGCCACAAATTCGCCGAGCACGGCGTGCTGGTGGAGGGGGTGAAGCTCGACCTCGCCCGCATGCTGGCGCGCAAGGGCGAGGTGGTGACGGCGAACGTCAAGGGCGTGGAGTTCCTGTTCCGCAAGAACAAGGTCGCCTGGCTGAAGGGCGAGGCGCGGATCCTCGCCGCCCCCGGCGGCGCGGGCGAGGGATCGCCCGGCCGCGTCGCGGTGAACGGGGAGAGCTACGAGGCGCGCCACATCATCCTCGCCTCGGGCAGCGAGAGCATCCCGCTGCCGAACGTGGAGGTGGACGAGAAGGTGATCGTCACCTCGACGGGCGGGCTCGAGCTCGACCGCGTGCCGGGGCACCTCGTGGTGATCGGCGGCGGCTATATCGGGCTCGAGCTCGGCAGCGTCTGGCATCGGCTCGGCGCCGAGGTGACGGTGATCGAGTTCCTCGACCGCATCGTCCCCGGCATGGATGGCGAGGTCGGCAAGACCTTCGAGCGGGTGCTGACCAGGCAGGGATTCAAGTTCCGGCTGAAGACGAAGGTGACCGGGGCGCGCCTCGGCAATGAGGGCGTGACGCTGACGCTCGAGCCCGCCGAGGGCGGCACGCCGGAGGAGCTGAAGGCGGATGTCGTGCTGGTCGCCATCGGCCGCCGCGCCTACACGAACGGCCTCGGCCTCGATGCCGCGGGCGTCGCGCTGGACGAGCGGGGCCGGGTGAAGGTAGACGCGCATTTCGCCACGAACCTGCCGGGCATCTGGGCGATCGGCGATGCCATCGCCGGCCCGATGCTGGCGCACAAGGCGGAGGAGGAGGGCGTCGCGGTCGCCGAGATCATCGCCGGCCAGGCCGGCCACGTGAATTACGAGGCGATCCCCGGCGTGGTCTACACTTGGCCGGAGGTGGCCTCGGTGGGGCGCACCGAGGAGCAGCTGAAATCGGAAGGCGTCGCCTACAGGGCGGGCAAGTTCCCGTTCAGCGCGAATGCGCGCGCGCGGGCGATGGGCGATACCGACGGCTTCGTGAAGATCCTCTCGGATGCGAAGACCGATCGCATCCTCGGCGCGCACATCATCGGCCCGGATGCCGGGACGCTGATCGCGGAACTGGCGCTGGCCATCGAGTTCTCGGCGAGCGCCGAGGATGTGGGGCGCACCAGCCACGCGCATCCCTCGCTGAACGAGGCGGTGAAGGAGGCGGCGCTGGCGGCGGACGGAAGGGCGATCCACATCTGATCAAGTACATCGGCTCGAAGCGCGCCCTGCTGCCGCACATCCTGCAGGCGGTGCGGGCCACCGCGCCGCCCGGCGCGATGGTGCTCGATCTCTTCTCCGGCACGGCGCGCGTCGGGCATGCGCTGAAGGCGGCGGGCTATCGCGTCGTCGCCAATGACCACAACGCCTTCGCCCATACCCTCGCCACCTGCTACGTGCAGGCGGATGCCGAACGCTGGGCGGAACCGGCGCGGCGCATCCTGGCCGACCTCGCGCGCCTGCCCGGCCGCGCGGGATGGTTCACCCACACCTATTGCGAGCGCTCGCGCTATCTGCACCCCAGCAATGGCGAGCGCATCGAGGCGATGCGCGAGGCGATCGCCGCGCTGGGCGCGGAGCCGGAGCTGGAGGCCGTGCTGCTGACCGCGCTGCTGGAAGCGGCGGATCGCGTGGATTCCACCACCGGCCTGCAGATGGCCTACATGAAGCGCTGGGCGCCGCGCGCGCTGAACCCGGTCGAGCTCCGCCTGCCGGCGCTGCTGCCGCGGCCGGCGGCGGGCGCCTGCATGGCCCTGCAGGGCGAGGCCGCCGTCGCCGCCGCGGCCGTCGACTGCGACCTCGCCTACCTGGACCCGCCCTACAACCAGCATTCCTATCTGGGCAATTACCACGTGTGGGAGACGCTGGTGCGCTGGGACCAGCCGGAGGTCTACGGCGTCGCCTGCAAGCGCGCGGAGTGCCGGGAGCGGCGCTCCGACTTCAACAGCCGCCGGCGCGGCGCAGCGGCGCTGGCGGCGACGGTGGCGGCGCTACGCTGCGAGAGCCTGATCCTCTCCGGCAATGACGAGGGGTACCTGGACCGCGCGGCGCTGGAGGCGCTGCTCCGGGAACGGCACGCGCTGCGCGTCGTCGAGATCCCCTATGGCCGCTATGTCGGCGCCAAGATCGGCATCCACAATCCGCGCGGCGAGAAGGTCGGCACGCCGGGGCGGCTGACCAATCTGGAGTACCTGTTCGTCGCGACGCGCGCGGCCGCGCCTGCCTGCCGAACCGCCGCCGCCGCCCGTTGAGGGGGTCTCCGCCACCACGGAAGGATGGCCTCATGACGCGTCTCGCGCTTCTCGCCTCGGCGGCGCTGATCGCCGCCGCTCCCAGCGTCGCGCAGCCGCAGCCCGGCACCGGCCCCGTCGGCGGCACGCCGACGCGCCCGGCCAGCCGGGGCGAATCGCTCTCCGCGCACCAGTTCCTGCAGGAGATCATCAACAGCGACCGCTTCCAGCTGGCGGCCGCGCAGCTGGCCGAGCAGCGCTCCAACGACCCGCATGTGAAGCAATTCGCGCAGCAGGTGATCAGCGACCATGCGCAGGTGACGCAGCAGATGCAGAGCCTCATGCAGCAGCTGCCGCCCGGCGTGACGGCGGGGCTCAGCCTCGGCCAGCCCGGCGCCTCGCCTGGCCAGGCGGCGCAGCAGGCGGAGGCGCAGAGCCTCGACCAGCAGCACGGCGCGATGCTCCAGCGGCTGCGCAGCGCGCAGGGCGCGCAGTTCAACCAGCTCTACGCGCAGGAGATGGTGCGGGAACACCAGAACGCCGTGGACCGCATCGCCAATTATGCGCAGCAGGGCGACAATCCGCAGCTGAAGCAGTATGCCTCCCAGCTGCTGCCGACGGAGCGGCAGCACCTGCAGGAAGCGCAGCAGTTGCAGCGCCAGGTCGGCCAGGGCTGATCGGAACGGCAGCGGCGGGGCGCCCGGCCGGCGCCCCGCCTTCGCAGAACCCACCTTCGCGGAACCCAGCCCTCGCAGAACCATGCGGCGATCTTGCCGTTGAGGAGCTTGCCACTGCTCCACGGGAAGGAAACCGCCGATGACGCGCCTGACCCTCCTCGCCTCCGCCGCATTGCTGGCCGCCGCCCCCGCCTTCGCGCAGCCCCAGCCCCCGGCCGGCGGCATGACGACGACGACCCCCGGCACCCGCGGCGAGGCGGTGAATGCGACCCAGTTCATCCGCATGGCGGAGATGAGCAACCGCTCCGAGATCGCGGCCGCCCGCCTCGCCGAGCAGAAGTCGGAAAACGCCCAGGTGAAGCAGTTCGCGCGCCGGATGACCCAGGACCATGAGCAGCTCGGGCAGAACATGCAGAAGGTGGTGCAGCAGCTGCCGGCCAGCGTGACTGCGGGCCTCAACACCGGCCCGGCAACGCCGGGCCAGACCACCTCCGGCCCCTCGAGCACGACGCCCGGCCAGGCCCAGGGCCTCGACCAGAAGCACACCGCGCTGCTGCAGCAGTTGCAGGATGCGCGGGGTCGGCAGTTCGACCAGCTCTACATCCGCCAGCAGGTGCAGGCGCACCAGGAGGCGGTGGACCTGTTCTCCAACTACGCGCAGAGCGGCGACAACCCGCAGCTGAAGCAGCTTGCCTCCCAGGCGCTGCCGACGCTGCGGGAACACCTGCAGATGGCGCAACAGCTGGAGCGGCAAGTGAGCGGCCAGGGCTGACGCCCCGGGCGCATACAGGGGCGCGTATGGGGGGGATCAGCCCCCCTTCACGCCCTGGGTGTTGACGTAGAGCGCATAGAGCGACTGCGCGGCCGCCATGAACAGCCGGTTGCGGTGGCGGCCGCCGAAGCAGAGATTGGCGCAGCGTTCCGGCAGGTGGATGTGGCCGATCGGCGCGCCCGCGGCGTTGTACACGCGGATGCCGTCATGCTCCGGCGTCATGCCCCAGCCGCACCACAGGTTGCCATCGGTGTCCACGCGGAAGCCGTCCGGCGTCTCACTTGGCTCGCAGCGGACGAGGACGCGCTGCTTGCCGAGCGAGCGGCCATCGGCGGCGACCGGGTAGGCCAGGATGTTGCGTGGCTCGCTGCGGCTTTCGATGATGTAGAGCAGGCTCTCGTCCGGGCTGAAGGCGAGGCCGTTCGGGTGGTCGATGTCGCCGGCCACCAGGGTGATCTCGCCGCTCTGCCCGTCCACCCGGTAGACATTGGTGTGCGGCAGCTCCGGTTCGGCCTTCTCGCCCTCATACCAGGCGAGCAGACCGAAGGGCGGATCGGTGAACCAGATGCTGCCATCCGACTTCACCACGACGTCGTTGGGCGAGTTCAGGCGCTTGCCCTGGAAGCGCTCGGCCAGGACGGTGATCGCGCCGTCATGCTCGAAGCGGACGACGCGGCGGCCGGCATGCTCGCAGGCGATGATGCGGCCCTCGCGGTCGCGGGTGTGGCCGTTGGCGTTGTTGGAGGGCTTGCGCCAGATGGAGACGGCGCCGGTCTCCTCCTCCCATTTCAGCACGCGGTTATTCGGGATGTCGGACCAGAGCAGGCAGCGGAGGTCGCCGATCCAGACCGGCCCCTCGCCCCAGCGGCTGCCGGTCCAGAGGCGTTCGACGGCCGAGAGCGCCAGGTGGTAGCGGCGGAAGGCAGGATCGAGGGCGCGGATGGCGGGGTCCGGGTAGCGTTCGCTCGGCTGCCAGCGGTCCATCGGTGCCTCCCCACATCGCGCCGATGGTGAAGGCGATTTTCAAGGAGGTCCAGGGTGCCCGGCACCCGGGCGGGGGTGTCGGGGGCAGCGCCCCCGACCGGAGCGCGAGGTGGAACCTCGCTACCCTAGCCGCGTGCGCTGCGCGAGCATCCGGGCGGCCGCCGGGACAAGGCCCGCCCCCATGGTGAAGACCGGCGCGGCATGGTGCAGCAGCCATGCCCCCGCGCCGGCCCAGCGCATCGCGCCCGCGCTGCGCCGCCGCCAAGCCGCCTGGAAGTGCGCCGCATCCTGGCCGGCCACGATCGCCTCCCCCGAAGCGAGGCCGGAGAGCAGCGCCATCGCCACGCCCTCTCCGGCAAAGGAGGGGATGACGGAGGCCTGGTCGCCCACGCGATAGAGGCCCGGCGCCCCGCCGGCCTGGCGGAAGCCGTAGGGAATGCCGGCCACGGCCAGCGGCCGCTGCCAGGCCGGCCTCGCCTCGGCGAGCAGGCGCGCGGCCAGCGCCGAGCCCTCGGCGATGTGGGCGAGCAGCGCGGCGGCGTC
>DASQVL010000103.1:0-6266 GCA_035640795.1 Crenalkalicoccus sp.
CTTGAGGTCGATGTCGTGCACGATCTCGCCGATGGCGGTGAGCGCCGGGTCGTCCAGGCTCGCGCGTGAGAGCAGCACCTCGGAGGTGCAGTGGTCGCCCTCGTGGGTGTACTCGCCCTCGTACATGTCGAAGCGCAGTTCTCCGGGCTCGGGGACGTAGCCCTTGGCAGGGACGAACTTGAACCTGGCCTCCGGATCGATGAAGCGCCGGATCAGCCAGGCCGAGGCAATCCGGTCCACATAGATTCCCTGCCGGGTCACCCAGACACGCCCCTTCAGGGCGGCCGGTGCGGTCGGCCCCGCAGCCTGCTCCTGCTGGTCATTCGCCATTGCTTGGTCCTCCAGAAGTCTGGCCTCCAGGCCGGAAAGCAGCCCCTCGACCGCCTCGCGCCCGTTTGCCCCGAAGAAATCGATTGCCGCGATCCGGGCCACCTCGGCCCGCAGCCGGGCGAGCCTGGCCCGCGCCTCCCCTTGGCTGGCCGGGGCGCCCTCGGCGTCCATCGCCCCGGCCAGGGCACGGGCGTCCTTGGCCACCGCGTCGTAGTCCTCCCCGCGGGCGGCGTCGAACAGCGCCCGGACGTCGCCATCGGAGAGGCCGTCGATGAGCCGGGCCTCGAAGATCATCCCCTCGCCGCCGAGCTCGACGATCTCCTTCAGCAGCCACTCGAAATCCTCCTGCGCCTGCTCGCCCGCGGGCAGCGCGTAGACGGTGTTCTTCACCGCCACGGCGCCGAGCGCCTGGAGGCGTCGCCAGACCTTCACCCGGGGGTAGCCGGGCTTGGTGGGAAGTTGGTGGATGAGCAGCAGCCAACGGGCGGCTTCAGCCTGCACGGAGGTCTCCGGGTCGCTCCCGGGCGCACCATAGCACCGCGCCCGGGCCTCAAGATACACTTGTATCCTACACATTTCTGATCTAGGTTCGCGTATCACACGGGGCGAGGTGCCAGATGGCCCATGAAGTCCTCCCGCTGCCCTTCAAGCCGCACCGGCTCGATGGCCTGTCCGACCGGCTGCTGGTCAGCCATTACGAGAACAATTACGGCGGCGCCGTCCGGCGCCTGAATGCCATCGAGGGACGGCTCGCGGGGCTGGACTGGGCGGCGGCCCCCGTCTTTGACCTCAACGGCCTTGGCCGTGAGCGGCTGATCGCCGCCAACTCCATGATCCTGCACGAAGCCTATTTCGACGCGCTCGGCGGCTCCGGCGAGCCGGGCGGCGGACTCGCCCGGGCACTGGAGCGCGACTTCGGCTCGGTCGACCGCTGGCGGGCCGAGTTCACCGCCATGGGGAAGGCGCTCGCGGGCGGCTCCGGCTGGGTGCTGCTGACCTGGTCGGAACGCCTGGGCAGGCTGACCAACCAGTGGGCGGCCGACCACTGCCACACCCTCGCGGACGGCGCGGTGGTGCTGGCCCTCGACATGTACGAGCACGCCTATGCCCTCGATTTCGGGGCCAAGGCGGGCGCCTACGTGGACGCGTTCATGCGCAACATCCATTGGGAGCGCATCGAAGCCCGGCACGGACGGGCGCTGGACCCGACAGCGCCGCGCCCGCCTTGGCCGAACGCGGACGTCCCCAGGGTCACCGCCGCCGAGCTCCGCACCATGCTGGACGGCGGCGAGGGCGTCACCCTGGTGGATGTCTGCCTCGCCGAGTCCCTGCCCCGCCGCACCGACATGCTGCCCGGCGCCCGCTTCCTCGCGCCCGAAGCCATTGCCGACTGGGCTGACGACCTGCCCCGGGACCGGCCGGTGATCGCCTATTGCGAGTACGGCTTCCAGGTCAGCGGCGAGGCGACGGCGGAGCTGCGGCGGCGCGGCCTGGACGCAAGCGCGCTGGCGGGCGGCATCGCCGCCTGGCACGCCATGGGCGGCCCGACCGTGCCGCTCCCACCAGAGAAGATTCCACCAAGGAAGAGAGGAGAGGTGTGATGACGACATGGGTCACGCGCGAGCACCCGAAGATCGACCGCATCGCCTGTCCCTGGCTGATCCGGCGCTTCGTCGAGCCGGACGCCGAGTTCGTCTACGTGCCGACCGAGCGTGTCTTCGCGGTGGCCAAGGAGACCGGCGCAACGCCCTACGACATCCCCGGAGCCGACCCGTTCTCCCATGACGGCGAACTCTGCTCCTTCGATGCCTTCATCAAGCATTACAAGCTGGAGGACCCGGCGCTGCACCGGCTCGCGGTCATCGTGCGCGGCGCCGACACGGCCCGGCACGACCTGGCGCCCGAGGCGTCCGGCCTGCACGCCATCTCGATGGGGCTGTCGGCCAACATCCCCGATGACCACGCCATGCTGGAGCAGGGCATGGTCATCTACGATGCCCTCTACACCTGGTGCCGCGACACGAAGCACGAGATCCACAACTGGACGCCGCCCAAGGGGGCGCCCGCACCGGCCCCGGAGGGAGTGCCGTGAGCCGGACGCCATCCCTCCCAATATCCTGAGACGACGTATCCTGAGACGATTTCGGGGTGGCTGACGATGGACCGTACCGCGCTGCCGATCTCCGGCCTCGTCCTGATGTGGTGACACCGGACAACCGTCTTCCGGCAACTGAGGAACACCGAAATGAGCAATGCACCGAGTGCAACGACAGCTGCGCCGGAGCGCGTCACTTGAGCGGCGCGGCTCCCGTCACCGACGCCTCGGTGGCGCCTGCACCATCGCGTCCCCGCATCGGGCCCAGCGTCAGCTTTCGTGAGGCGCTCTGGGTCTGGCTGCGGGTGGCAGCGCTTTCCTTCGGCGGCCCCGCCGGGCAGATCGCGGTCATGCACCGCATCATCGTCGACGAGCGACGCTGGATCGGCGAGGCGCGCTTTCTGCATGCCCTCAGCTACTGCACGCTGCTGCCTGGCCCAGAGGCACAGCAGCTGGCCACCTATATCGGATGGCTGATGCACCGCACGCCGGGCGGCATCGTCGCGGGCGCAATGTTCGTCCTGCCCGGCGCCGTCGCCATCATGGCGCTGAGTTATGTCTATGCGGGCTGGGGCCACCTCGCCATCATCGCCGCGCTGTTCTTCGGGCTCAAGGCCGCCGTGCTCGCCGTCGTGCTTCAGGCGGTGTTCCGCGTCGGCTCCAAGGCGCTGAAGAACCGCGTGCTGGTCGGCATTGCGGCTGCCGCCTTCGTCGCCATCTTCTTCTTCGCGGTTCCCTTCCCGCTGATCATCCTGGCGGCCGGACTGGCTGGCTGGATCGGCGGGCGGTCGGGATCCGGCCTGTTCCAGGGCGGTCGCGGCCACGGCAATGGCGGCGCCAAGGGTCTGGCCGAGGCGGACAGCCTGCTCGGGGAGGAACTGCCGGAGCACGCCCGCCCGACGGTGGGCAGGGCACTCCGCGCCGCCTCCGTCTGGCTCGCGCTCTGGCTCGCTCCCGTCGCCGTCCTGCTCGCCGCGCTCGGCACGGCAAACACCTTCAGCCAGATCGCCATCTTCTTCAGCGAGATGGCGGTGGTCACCTTCGGCGGCGCCTATGCCGTGCTGGCCTATGTCGCGCAGCAGGCGGTCGAGCACTATGGCTGGCTGCGGCCGGGCGAGATGCTGGACGGCCTCGGCATGGCCGAGACCACGCCCGGGCCGCTCATTATGGTCACGCAGTTCGTCGGCTTCATGGCCGCCTTTCGTGACCCCGGCGGGTTGCCTCCGATGCTGGCCGGGACGCTCGGCGGGCTGCTGACCACCTGGGTCACCTTCACGCCCTGCTTTCTCTGGATCTTCCTCGGCGCGCCCTTCATCGAGATGCTGCGCGGGAACAAGGCGTTGACCGGGGCGCTCAGCGCCATCACCGCGGCGGTTGTCGGCGTCATCCTGAACCTCGCGGTCTGGTTCGCACTGCACACATGGTTCCACGAGGCGCACCGAGTGCGCGGGGCGGGGCTGTCCTTCGACGCGCCGCTCCCTGCCAGCCTTGACCCCTGGGCGCTGGCGCTCTCGGCGGCGGCCATGTTGGCCATCTTCAGGTTCAAGGCCGGGATGATCCCGACGCTGCTGGCCTGCTCGGCGGCAGGGATCGCCCTGCACCTCGCAGGACTGAGCTAATGTACGCGCTTGGACGCCGGCGTCATGGCCGAGCGCGCGGAAAAGTCCGGGAAGGCAAGAACATTGGGAGCAATGCACCATGATGTTTCCGACCAACTTTCGCGCAGCGCTGCTGGGCACGGTCCTGGCGTTCGCTGCCACTGGCGCGCTCGCTCAGCAGGCCACCCCCGGGCCCGCCAGCCCCGCCCCCGACTGGCACCGCACCATTGCCTCGACGCTCGGCAAGCCCGGGGTGGAGATGCCGGGCGGCGTCTACCGCGTCGCAATGCCCCGCACCGACCTGCACGTGACCCTCGATGGCGTCCAGATCCGGCCGGGATTTGCGCTCGGCTCCTGGGTGGCCTTCGAGCCACACGGGCAGGAGCTGATGGTCATGGGCGACCTCGTGCTGCTGGAGCAGGAGGTCGCGCCGGTGATGCGCCGCCTGGCAGTGGCTGGCCTCGAGGTGACGGCCTTGCACAACCACCTGCTGCGGTCCCAGCCCGCCACCATGTACTTGCATGTGGCCGGGCACGGCGATGCGGCGCGGCTCGCCACCGCCTTGCGCACGGCCCTGAAGGAAAGTGCCACGCCGCTGGAGGGAGCGGCCGGGCCCACCGGAGACCAGGGCGTCGCAGGCGTGGACACCGCTGCCTTTGCCCGTGCGCTCGGCCGCGAGGGCCGCGCCTCCGGCGGCGTCTACGCAGTGTCAGTGCCGCGGGCCGATGCGATCCGCGAGCACGGCATGGAGGTGCCACCCGCCATGGGCCTGGGTACCGCGATCAACCTCCAGGCGGCCGGGAACGGCAAGGGCGCGATCACCGGCGACTTTGTCCTGGCCGGCAGCGAGGTGGTCCCGGTGCAGCGCGCCTTGATGGAGAACGGGATCGAGGTCACGGCCATCCACAGCCACATGATCGACGAGGAGCCGCGCCTCTTCTTCATGCATTTCTGGGCGGTGGACGACCCGGAGAAGCTCGGCCGCGGGCTGCATGCTGCCCTCGACCGCACGAATTCCAGGCAGGCGGCGCGCTGACGCAACCCTGGTCGACAGCCACCTGCGGGTTGTTGCCCGGATCGAGCCTTTCGCCGCGGCGGCGACCGGAAGGCCGCGGGAATGGAGGCCGTGGATCTCTATCTCTACGCGCCGGCTCAGCGCCGCCCGCCCACCTCATCGATGTGCTTCAGAAGGTCTGCCGGGTCCTCGTAGACGCAGATGGCGCCGGCCTGCCGCAGCTCATCCGGCCCGTAGCCGCCGCTGAGCACGCCGACACCGAGGGCCCGGCAGCGCATCGCCGCGAGCATGTCCCAGATGCTGTCGCCGACGACCGTGGCGGTTTCGATCGGCGCTCCGAGGCGCTCGGCGGCGGTGACGAAGAGGTCCGGATCGGGTTTGGCGTAGCGCACCTGGTCGCGGGTGACGACCGGCCTGCGCTGTGGATCGACGCCGAGCGCAGCGAGGTTGAGCGCTGCCGTTTCCATGCGGCCGCTCGTCGCGATCGCCCAGGGAATGCCCGCATCCGTCAGCCAGGCGAGCAGCTCCCGCGCGCCCGGCAGCGGGCGGACAGCGCCGGCGTGCCGCCGGTAGGCCTTCGTGTGGCCGCGCCGGAGCCGCTCGATCCGCTCCTCGCTGATGTCGAGACCCGTCTCGCGCAGGAGCTGGTTCATGAACAGCCCGCCGCTCATGCCAATCCTGCGGTGGATGCGCCAGACGGAGAGCTCGATGCCCTCCGCATCGAGGGCCTCCTTCCAGGCGAGGACGTGCTGGTAGACGCTGTCGACGAGCGTGCCGTCGAGGTCGAAGAGGAAGACTGGCTCGATGCGCATCGGGGCCACTCTCCTTCCGGATTGTCCGCCGCAGCGTGCCGTCGCGGAGGAGCCATTGCTGCGAACCTGATGTGTGAATAAGGCGCGCGGTCTGGCTGGGGTAGGATGCGAGCGGGGCGCTGCCCCAATATCACCCAGGTGTGTGCCGCCTGCCGTTCAAAGCTGCCGAAGACCGGCGGTTCCGCATCCCGCGCCAGCGGCACCGGATCGCAGGGGCGGACCGCGTCGCCCGGCCCTGCGCAACAAGCCGGGGCGGAGGAGGAGACGCTCGATCCATGTCGCCCGGCGGCGCGATGGACGCCGGAATGAGACGGCGGAGATCCACTCTCCACCGCGATTGGAGCTTGGCCCAGCGCGTCTCATTGCCATCTTCCTCGGACGGGTGCGAGCAACGCCAGCTCTGCAGACATGGGTGG
>DASQVL010000104.1:0-5287 GCA_035640795.1 Crenalkalicoccus sp.
CCGCGCCGCC
Source organism: Crenalkalicoccus sp. (assembly GCA_035640795.1). Lineage (GTDB taxonomy): Bacteria > Pseudomonadota > Alphaproteobacteria > Acetobacterales > Acetobacteraceae > DASQVL01. The sequence goes on from DASQVL010000104.1 coordinate 11, forward strand.
GCGGCGGAGGCGCCTCCGCGCCATTGAGGCGCCCAGGCCACGCCGCTACACCGCGGCCCTTCCCGTGGGAGTTGGGGCATGGCGCAGGCGGCCGAGGCGGCGGATACCGAGGTCGGCGGCATCGCGGCCGACCGGCTGCGCTCCATCGTCGAGCGCATCGAGCGGCTGGAGGAGGAGCGCCGGAGCCTCGCCGGCGACATCAAGGACATCTACGCCGAGGCCAAGTCCGCCGGCTTCGAGGTGAAGGTCGTCCGCCAGATCATCGCGCTGCGCCGCAAGGAGCCCGCCGAGGTGGAGGAGCAGGAGACGCTGCTTGACCTCTACCGCCGCGCCCTCGGGATGTAGCCGGCCGGCGCGACCGTCGGGCGTGCCGTGCGTTCTCCGCCGGACGGGGCGGAGGCGGCATGGCACCGGATGCGGGGGACGGCGCGACGGCGGCATCGCACGCGGCCGCCACGCCCGGGTTGCGCGCCGCGGTGCTCGGCGCACTCGGCGTCGTCTTCGGCGACATCGGCACCAGCCCGATCTACGCCTTCCGCGAATCGCTCGGCGGCGCCGAGACGGCGGCGCAGCAGGCGGCCGTGCTCGGCGTGCTGTCCTTGATCGTCTGGGCGGTGGTGCTGGTCGTGGCGGTGAAGTACGTCGCCTTCGTCCTCCGCGCCGACAATGAAGGGGAGGGCGGGACCATGTCCCTCCTCGCCCTCGCCCTGCCGCCGCTGGCGCCCGAATGGCGGGGGCCGCTGCTGGTGGTGGGGCTTGCCGGCGCCTCGCTCTTCTTCGGCGACGCCATGATCACGCCGGCGATCTCCGTGCTCTCGGCGGTCGAGGGGCTTGGCGTCGCGACGCCGGTCTTCGAGCCCTATGTGGTGCCAATCGCGGTCACCATCCTGGTCGGCCTGTTCGCGCTGCAGCCGCGCGGCACCGGCCATGTCGGGCGGCTGTTCGGGCCGGTGATGGCGGCCTGGTTCGCCACCCTGGCGGCGGCGGGGATGTGGCACCTGGCGGCGCAGCCCGGCGTGCTGGCGGCGCTCGACCCGCGGCACGCGATCGCCTACCTGGCGCGCGGCCCGGGGCTCGCGGGGCTGGCCGTGCTCGGCTCGGTCTTCCTGGCGCTGACGGGGGGCGAGGCGCTCTACGCCGATCTCGGCCATTTCGGGCGGCGGCCGATCCGCATCGGCTGGTTCGCCGTGGTCATGCCGGCGCTGCTGCTCGACTATTTCGGACAGGGCGCGCTGGTGCTGGGCGACCCCGTGGCGGCGGCCGATCCGTTCTTCCGGCTGTTCCCCGGGCCGCTGCTGTGGCCCGCGGTCGCGCTTTCGACCGCCGCCACGGTCATCGCCAGCCAGGCGGTGCTCTCCGGTGCTTTCGCCCTGGTACAGCAGGCAATCAGTCTCGGCGTGCTGCCGCGGCTCGAGGTGCGGCAATGCTCCGAGGAGCAGGCGGGCCAAGTCTACGTTCCGCAGATCAACTGGCTGCTCGCCCTCGCCGTGCTCGGCCTCGTACTCGGCTTCCGTTCCTCCACCGCGCTCGCCAATGCCTACGGCATCGCGGTGGCGGGGGACATGCTGGTCACCTCGCTGCTGATCATGGTCGTCGCGCGGCGGCGCTGGCACTGGGGCTTCGCCGCCGTCGGTGCCTTCGCCCTTGCTTTCCTGCCGCTCGACCTCGGCTTCGTGGGCGCCAATCTGCGCAAGGTCCCGGCCGGGGGCTGGTTCCCCCTGCTGGTCGGCGCCGCGGCCCTGACTCTGTCGCTGGTGTGGCGGCGCGGGCGGACGGCGCTGCTGGCGCGGCGGGAGGCCGATGCGGTGCCGCTCGAGGCCTTCCTCGAGAAGCTCGATCGGCCGGGCGCCATGGCACGCACGCGCGGCACGGCGGTCTACCTGACCGGCCAGCGCCAGACCGTGCCGGCCGCCATGGCGCTGAACCTGAAGCACAACGGCGTGCTGCACGAGCAGGTGGTGCTGCTGCACGTGCTTGCGGAGCGCGTGCCGCGAGTCCCTGAGGAAAGGCGGGTGATGGTGGAGCGGCTGCGCCATGGCCTGGCGCATGTCACCTTGCGCTTCGGCTTCGCCGAGAGGCCGGACGTGCCGGCGACGCTGCGCGCCCATGCCGCGACAGTGGGCTTTGACCCCGATGCGGCGTCCTGGTTCATCGGGCGGGAGGTGCCGGTGCCTTCGATGCGGCCGGACCTTGCGCCCTGGCAGGAGAGGATCTTCGGCTTCCTCACGCGGAACGCGGTCAGCGCCTCGGACTGGTTCCGCATCCCGAGCTCACGGGTGGTGGAACTCGGCACGCGGGTGGAGTTGTAGCGCGCGACCGGCCTCGGCGCCCGTGCCGCCGGGCCTGCATGCCGGGGTGCAGCCGCCGCGGGCACGCTGGAGCAGCGCCCGCACGTGCCCTGGGTCGCGAGCCCGGGGCATGGCCCCACCCGCCGCCACGGTTGTTCCGCCCTGCCCTTCCGGTCCAAGCTTGCGCCAAGGCCGGGAACGGGAGGGAAACAGGTGCGCAGGACCGTCATCGCCGCGCTGGTCGCGCTGGCCGCTTGCCTCGCGCTGCCGGCTGCGGCGCAGTCCTTCGACTGGAAGACGCAGCAGGGCAGGACGCTGACCCTGCTGTTCAACAACCACCCCTGGTCGCAGGCGATGCGGGAGCTCGCGGCCGATTTCACCGCCCGCACCGGCATCCGGACGCGCCTCGAGATCCTGAACGAGGAGCAGTTCCGCGCGCGGCTGACCACGCTGATGCAGGGCCGCTCCGGCGATCTCGACGTGTTCATGTCGCTGCCGTCGCGCGAAGGCGCGGTGTTCCGGCGCGCGGGCTGGTACACCGATCTCGGCCCGCTGCTGGCCGACCCGAAGCTGACGGCGCCCGACTTCAATTACGAGGATTTCGGCGCCGGCATGCGCGCCCAGGCGACGCTGGACGGGCTGGTCGCGACGCTGCCGATCAACCAGGAAGGGCCGCTCCTCTACTACCGCCGCGACCTCTTCGCCCGCTGCCAGGTCGCGGAGCCCCGCGCGCTCGAGGACATTCCGGAGGCCGCCCAGAAGCTGCGCGAGTGCGACGCGAACCAGGGCGTCTGGGCTGCGCGCGGCCTGCGCGGCGCCGTGCCCTACGCGATGTCCGGCTTCATCTACAACCTGGGCGGCGGCTACACGACGCCGGACGGCAAGCCGGGGCTCTGCCAGCCGGCCTCGGTGCGGGGGCTCGAGATGTATGCCGGGCTGCTGAAGAGCTACGGCCCGCCCGGCGCGCTGAACCACACCTTCACCCAGGTCATCGAGCTGCTCGGCCAGGGCCGCGTCGCCATGACGCATGAGAGCAGCAACGAGTTCGCCAACATCCTGCGCTTCCCCGGCCGTGCGGAGGACATCGCCGTGCGCGTGCTGCCGCCGGGCAGGGAGACCGGGATCTCGAAGCCCATCGTCATCGGCTGGGGCCTCGCCATCTCCGCCTTCTCCCGCCAGAAGGAGGCCGCCTGGCTGTTCCTGCAATGGGCGACAGGGGCCGAGATGCAGGCGAGGCTCGTGCGGAACGGCGTCGCGCCGCCGCGCGCGAGCGTCTTCGAGGGCCCCGCCTTCCAGGACTGGGCGAAGGAGATGCCGATCCGCCGCGACTGGGCAGCGGCGCTGGTCGAGCTCGGCCGCACCGGCACGGGCGTGTACCAGTCGCCGACCGACCGGATCCCGGAGGCGCGGGATGTCATCGGCAACGCGGTGCAGCAGGTGGTGCTCGGCCGCGCCGGCGCGCAGGAAGCGGCCTGCGCGGCGGATGCGGAACTCGCGAAGCTGCAATAGCGCATGCGCGCGGCGAGCCAGGACATGGCCGTGGCGGCGCCGGTCGCGCGGCGCCGCGCGCGGCCGACCGCCTCCTATCGCTGGATGGTGGCGCCGGCGCTGCTCTTCGCCACCGCCATGATCGCGCTGCCCTTCGCCTGGGCGGTCTGGCTCTCGCTGGAGGAGAGCGCGATCGGCGGGCCGGCGCGCTTCGTGGGCGCCGCGAACTACGCGCGGCTGGCGGCGGACCCGGAGTTCTGGAACGCGCTGCGCCTGACCTTCCTGCTCTACCTGGTCTCGCTCGGCGTGCAGCTGGCGGCGGGTACCTGGCTCGGCCTGCTGCTGGCGCGCACGCGGGCGGCGCGTGGGCTGGTGCGGACCGTGCTCGTCTCGCCCTTCATGCTGCCGCCGGTCGTGATCGGCATGATGGCGATCGTCATCCTCGATCCCGGCCTCGGCATCGCCAACTGGCTGCTCGCGCGGGCGGGGCTGCCGCCGCGGCTCTTCCTGGCGGATCCGGAGACGGTGATCCTGACCGTCGCCGCCGTGGACAGCTGGCAGTGGACGCCCTTCGTCGCGCTGATCGTGCTCGGCGGCTACCTGGCCCTGCCGGGCGACGTGTTCGAGGCCGCCGCGATCGATGGCGCCGCGGGCTGGCGCCGCTTCCGCCACGTGACCCTGCCGCTGCTCATGCCGACGCTGGTGACGGCGGCGGTGCTGCGCAGCGTGGACCTGCTGCGCTTCTTCGACGTGATCTACATCACGACCCAGGGCGGCCCCGGCAATGCCAGCACCACGCTGAACATCCTGGCCTATCGCCGCGGCTTCGAGTTCTTCGAGTTCGGCTACGCCGCGGCGCTGATGGTGACACTCTCGGCCATCGTGCTCGGCAGCGTGCTGGCCTTCGCCTGGGCGCGGCGGCGGGTGGCGTGGTGAGCGGCCGGCGCCTCGCCCGGCTTGGCGACGTGGCGCAGCTCGCGCTGGTCGTGCTGGTGCTGGCGGCGCCGGTCGCCTGGATGGTGCTCTCCGCCTTCAAGCCGCGGACCGAGGTGGCGGCGCTGCCGCCGCGCTTGCTGTTCACGCCGACGCTCGAGAACTTCGCGGAGCTGTTCGACCGCAGCGACTTCCTGCTGAACACGCTGAACAGCCTGATCGTCGCCGGCGGCTCCACCCTGCTCGGCCTCGCGCTCGCCGTGCCGGCGGCCTTCGCCATCTCCTGGCACCGCATGGCCTGGCCGGCGACGGCGACGCTGTTCGCCCGCATGGCGCCGGGCACGCTGTTCCTGCTGCCCTGGCTGGTGATGTTCACGGCGCTCGGCCTGGTCGGCAGCCACCTGGTGCTGATCCTGACCCATGCCGTCATCACCCTGCCCATCGCGGTCTGGGTGCTGCTGCCCTATTTCGACGGCCTGCCGCGCGAGGTGGTGGAGAGCGCCGAGATCGACGGCTGCCGGCCGCACGAGACGCTGCTGCGGGTGGCGCTGCCGATGGTGGTGCCGGG
>DASQVL010000105.1:0-2435 GCA_035640795.1 Crenalkalicoccus sp.
CAGGCGCCGCATGACCACATGCGCCCGAACCTGAACCTGGTGCAGCCGCCGCTCGCCCCGCCGCCGCCGCGCACGGAGCTCGGCGGCCAGGTGCCGAACCTGCCGCACGGCGCGGCGGCGCCGACCACCGATGCGCCGCCCGCCCTGCTGGGCACGCTCGGTCGCCTCAGCTGGCCCTCCGGCACGACGAGCCTCCCGGCCCAGGCCTTCTTCGACCAGGGCTACCGCTTCGCCTGGGGCTTCAACCATGCCGAGGCCGCGCGCGCCTTCCGTGCCGCCCAGGCGCTCGACCCCGACTGCGCCATGTGCTTCTGGGGTGAGGCCTGGGTGCTCGGCCCGCACATCAACTTCATCATGGAGGAGGACGCCAATCGCCGCGCCCTGGCGGCGCTGGAGCGGGCCCGGCAGCTCGCGCCCAAGGCCGGTGAGATGCGCGCGGCGCTGATCGCGGCGCTCTCGCAGCGCTACTCCGCCGACCCGAAGGCGGAGCGGAAGGCGCTCGACCTCACCTATGCCCGCGCCATGCAGGCGGTGCAGGCGCGCTGGCCCGAGGACCCGGACGTCGCGGTGCTGACCGCGGATGCGCTGATGAATCTGAGCCCCTGGGACTACTGGGAGGATGGCGGCCGCAAGGCCAAGGGCGATACGGAGACGATCGTCGCGTTGCTGGAAGGCGTGCTCGGCGCGCGGCCCTCGCCCATCACGCCGAACCCGCTGCATCCCGGCGCCATCCACCTCTACATCCACACCGTCGAGGCCTCCGACCGTCCGGAGCGCGCGGCGCCGCACGCGGCGCGGCTGGAGGCGACGATGCCGGGCGCCGGGCACATCGTGCACATGCCGGCGCATATCTGGTACCGACTCGGCCTGTGGCGCGACAGCCTGGAGGCGAATCGCCGCGCCGTGGCGGCGGACGAGGCGCAGCTCGCCCGCGGCGGCGCCAGCCCGCTCTATGCGCAGGGCTACTTCGCGCACAACGTCCACTTCGTGATGGTCTCCGCCCTGATGGGCGGGGACGGAGCGACGGCGGTCGCGGCGGCGGAGCGGCTCGGCAGCCTGATCGCCGACGAGGCCAAGCGGAGCTTCCCGGGCCTCACCCAGCCCATCGCCGCAGCGCCCTACCTGGCGCATGCGCGCTTCTCGGCGCCCGAGGTGGTGCTGGCCCTGCCCGCGCCGGCGCGCGACTTCCCGTTCATCCTGGCGCACTGGCACTACGCGCGGGGCGAGGCGCTGGCGCGGCTCGGCCGGGTGGAGGAGGCGCGGGCCGAGGCGGAGGCCATCGCCGCCTTGGCCGCCGATCCGGCGGTGGTGGAGCTGCCGGCGCAGGGCGTGCCGGGGCCGGAGGTGCTCGGCATCGCCCGGCGCGTGGTGGAGGGGCGGGCAGCGATGGCGGCCGGCGATCCGGCGGCCGCGGCGACGCTGTTCGCCGAGGCGGCGGCTATGCAGGACAGGCTGCCCTATACGGAGCCGCCCTTCTGGTACTACCCGGTGCGCCAGTCGCTCGGCGCCGCATTGCTGGCGGCGGGCCAGCCGGCGGAGGCGGAGGCGGCGTTCCGCGAGACGCTGCGGCGCGTGCCGAACAATGGCTGGGCGGCGGCAGGGCTGCTCCGCGCGGCGGAGCAGCGCGGGGATGCGGCCGCGGCGGCGGAGGCGCGGGCGATGCTGGAGCGGAGCTGGTTCGGAGGCGCGCCGCCGGCGGTCGAGCGGCTCTAGGTGGCACTTGGGGGAGGAAGGGAACTTCCTCCCCCAAGCCCCCACCTACCTTTTTCTGATCCTTTCTCCGCGGCGCTTGCCCGGTCGGGCTGGAAGACTCCCGGCCGGGCTTCCCGCGGCGAACCGAGAGCGCCGGGGCCTATCCCTGGCCGGCAAGGAGCCGTTCCCTGAGGGCGACGATGCTTGCCTGGAGCGCCTTCGCCTGCTCCGGATCGTCGAAGGCGCCCGCGAGCCACGCGCCGTCGTGCTTGCAGGCCACCTCCTGAAGCGCCCTGCCCCGATCGGTGAGGCTCACGCGGACCTGCCGCTCGTCCTCGGGGCAGCGGGCGCGGCGGACCAGGCCGGCGGCCTCCAGGCGCTTCAGGAGCGGTGTCAGGGTGCTGCTGTCGAGGAAGAGCTTGTCGCCGATGCCGCCGACGGTCTGGCCGTCCTCGGCCCAGAGCACGACCATGACGAGGTACTGCGGGTAGGTGAGGCCGAGCTCGTCGAGCGCGGGCTTGTTCGCCCGGACCGCCGCCTGGGCGGTCGAGTGGAGGGCGAAGCAGAGGAAGTTGTCGAGGTCGAGGCGGGGCTTGGTTTCGGGCATGGGCATCTCCCGCGGGCGCGGCTCTCCTGTGGCGCCATATTTGATATCACACGACTAAATCGACAAGGATCAGATTGCATGGCTGCTATGCACCATCTAGATCGTGTACGATCGAATGGTGCGACAGATATATCCC
>DASQVL010000106.1:0-2292 GCA_035640795.1 Crenalkalicoccus sp.
GCCGGCTCGCTCGCCGCCCGGGCCCTTCGCCAGCCGGCGCCGGAGATGCTGGCCGAGGCCGAGGCGGCGCTGCGCGCGGCGCGCGCCGGGGAGCTCGCGGCCATGCACCGGCTCGCCGAGATGCGCCGGCTGAACGACGCCATCCCGGTCGGCCTGGCCCTGCTGGACCGGGAGCAGCGCTTCCTCTCGGTCAATGCCAAATTCGCCAGCATCTCCGGCCTGATGGGGCCGGAGCATCTGCGCCGCCGCCCCGCCGAGGTGCTGCCGGAGGGCATGGCGGTCCCGATCGAGGGGGCGCATGCCGAGGTGCTCGGCACCGGACGGCCCGTCCTCGACCTGCCGCTGGTCGCGGAGGCGCCGGGGGCGGTGCGCAATGAGCGGCACTTCCTGACCAGCTGCCACCCCGCCTTCGATGGTGACCAGCGCCTGGCCGGCGTCAGCCTGGTGCTGCAGGACGTGACCGAGCGGGTGCGGGCGGAGCGGGCGCGGGAGCTCCTGGTACGGGAGCTGAACCATCGCGTGAAGAACACGCTGGCGACCGTGCAGTCCATCGTCGCCTCTACCCTGCGCCAGGACGGGCAGGACCTGCCGCGGCTGAGCGCCACCCTGACGGCGCGGCTGATGGCGCTGTCCCGCGCGCACGACCTGTTGACCGCGCATGCCTGGCAGGCGACGGAGCTGTCCGAGGTCGCCCACGTCGCGCTCGCGCCCTGGATGGAGGGGATGCCGGCGCGGGTCAGCATCGCCGGGCCGGAAGGCATCCAGCTGCGGCCGCAGCAGGCGATGATGGTGGTCCTGGCGCTGCACGAGCTGGCGACCAACGCCATCAAGTACGGCGCGCTGTCCGGCGAATCCGGCCAGGTGGCGCTGCGCTGGCGGATGGATCCCGCTGCGGAGGGCGGCCGCACGCGTATCGCCTGGGTCGAGAGCGGCGGCCCGCCGGTGGTGGAGCCGCCGCGGGACCGGCGCGGCTTCGGCATGCGGTTGCTGGAGCGGGCCTTGGCCGCCGATCTGGGCGCGAGGGCCGAGGTGCGGGTCGCCTTCGAGCGCGCGGGTGTGGAGGCGGAGATCGCCTTCGATCCGGTGGTGCCGCACCCGGGAGCGGAGGCCGGTCTGCCTGACGGGCCGGTGCTGCTGCCGCGGTTGGAGGAGAGGGTTGCGTCGGTCGCCCTTGGGGGGGGAAGGGGACATCCTCCCCCAAGACCCCCTCCATCCTTTTCCTGATCCTTTTCAGCGCAGCGCGGCCGACCGTCTCGCGCCAAGCTGGAGCGCAGCCGCGGTCCCGCTACCGCCCCGCCATCAGCGCCGGCCGGTGCAGCCCGGCCAGGATCGCCCGCGCCAGCGCCCGGGCCAGGCAGTCATAGCCGCGGTCGTTGTGGTGCAGCCCGTCCGGCCCGAGCAGCGCCGCGAAGGGCGTCCCCGCCGCCGCCCAGCGCCGCATCAGCACGGCGCGGGAGAAGAGCGGCACGTGCTCGGTCGTCGCCAACTCGCCCAGCGCCGCGTCGAAGGCGGGGTGGTCGGGCTGCGTCAGGATCTGCGGCGCGCGCTGGCTGTCCATGAGCACGAGGTCGGCGCCGGTCGCCTTGATGCGCTCGATCCCCGCCCGCATGGCGGCGCGGAAGCGCTCGACCGGCAATCCCTTCAGCACGGCGTTGGCGCCCGCCTGCCAGATGATGAGCACCGGCCGGGCCGCCAGCACCTCGGTCGCCAGGCGCTCCAGCATCTGCGGCGCCTCCTCGCCGCTGCGGCCGCGGTTCAGCACCTGCAGCCGGGCATGCGGCAACAGCGCCTTCAGCTGCGCCTCCAGCCGGGCCGGGTAGGTGCGGTCAGGCGCCATGGCCCCAGCGCCCTCGGTGGTGGAGGAGCCGAAGGCGACGATGGTCGCCGGGCGACCCTCCAGCATCGCGGCCTCCAGCGCCGGCAGGTGCAGCGCCGGCGCCTCGGCGGCCGGGCAGGCGGGCGGTGGCGGCTGTTCGGCCCACGCCAGATTGGCGGCCAGCAGCACGACGGCCGCGAACAGGGGGCGGGGCGGAAAGCGCATCGCGCGAGAATGCCGTGCCGCGAGGCGCCTGACCAGAACTGGAGTGCCGCTTCTGCGCTGAAATGCCACACACGTCGACAATTTGGGACGAAACCTCCCACTTTGGCCCAGCCCTTGCGGCCTGGCCGGCGCCTCGGCCATGGAGGCGCCGGAGGCCCCGATGCGGCAGCTCATCCGGGATGGCGGCGGGCGCGACCTGCGGGTGGACTTCTTCCGCGGCCTCGCCCTCTGGTTCATCTTCATCGACCATG
>DASQVL010000107.1:0-2769 GCA_035640795.1 Crenalkalicoccus sp.
GGGCCAAAGGGCGTCACGCTCTTCGGCTGCAGCCTCGACCTGCGGCCGGGCGGGACCTTCCACTACGGCATGCGAGGGTCGGACGGCGACGGAGGCCGAGCGCGCGGCCTTCGCCTCGGGCCACGCTTCGATGCGCCAAGGCTGGGGCGGCACCCTCGAAAAGCTCGAAACCTACTTGGCAGGAGACGCGTCATGACCACGCAACCGATCGTGCCCTATCTCACCGTGAACGGCGCCGCCGAGGGCATCGCCTTCTACCAGAAGGCCTTCGGCGCGACCGAGCAGGCGCGCATGATGTTCGAGGACGGGAAGCGCATCATGCATGCGGAGCTGCTGATCAACGGCGGAAGGGTGTTCCTCAGCGATCCCTTCCCCGAGTTCTGCGGCGGCACCGGACCCGCCGACGCCATCGCCGGCTCGACGGTCGCTGTGGTGATCGACTTCGATTCGCCTGCCAAGGTGGACGCGACCTTCGCTCGGGCGGTGGAGGCGGGTGCGACGGGCGAGTCGCCGCCGGCGGACCAGTTCTGGGGCGCGCGCTTCGCCACCCTGCGCGACCCATTCGGCCACCGCTGGCTGCTGAACGCGATGCTGGAGAAGGCGCCGCCGGGCTGAACCGCCGTAGCGCGGCCCGGCCGGCCGGGCCGGGCCGCGGTCAGGACGATGGTCGCGACCGGCATCGGGATGCTATATGCTGGAAGCGGCGGAATGGACGCAAGGTCGCGGCCGAGTCTGTGCGTGGCCGGGTCGCGAAAATGCACGCCCGACGCGGGGCTAGCTTGGCATGGCGTCCTGCGGCACGCCGCCAACCCGGGACTTCCTGCGAAGGGAGGCGCCGCATGTCTCGACCGTCGCCGCGCGCCGCGGTCGGATCGCTGGCCTTGATCGCAGCCATCGTCGCGGCGGCCGCGGCGGTGTTCGCCTACACGGCAGGATGGCTTTCGCCGGATCGGCTCACGCCGACGCGACTCGTCGCCTCGCTGGCTCCTCCCGGCGGGCCGGCGCTCGGCTACCGTCGGAATCACGCCAAGGGCATCTGCTTCACCGGCGTGTTCGAATCGAACGGAGGCGGCGCGGAGCTGTCGCGCGCGCAGGTGTTCCAGCCGGGCACCTATCCGGCGCTCGGCCGCTTCAACCTCGGCACGCCCGACCCCAAGGCCGCGGACGCCACGGTGCGCGTGCGGGGCATGGGGCTGCAACTCGCGACACCCGACGGGGAGGTCTGGCGCATGGCCATGATCGATCCGCCCTTCTTTCCAGTGGCGACGCCTCAGGCCTTCTACGAGTTGCAGATGGCGGCGCACAGCACCGATCCCGGCGCCGTGCCGGCCTTCGCCGCGCGCCATCCCGAATTCGCGGCCTTCGCCCGATGGGCGAGCACCGCGCCCTGGACGGCGAGCTACGCGGACACGCCCTACCACGGCCTGAACGCCTTCCTCCTGATCGACGGGTCGGACACCGCGCGGGCGGCGCGATGGTCGCTGATCCCGCAGGCGCAGGCCGTTCCCATCACGCAGGAAGAGCTTGCCAAGCTCGGGCCCGATCATCTCGAGAAGGAGATCGCGGATCGCGTCGCACAGGCCGCGCAGCGCTGGACCATGGTCCTGACCCTCGCCGCGCCGGGCGATCCCACCGCGGATCCGAGCCAGATGTGGCCCGCCGATCGACGCAGCGTCGACGCCGGCACGCTCGTCGTGCAGCGGATCGAGGCGGAGCCGGACGGGCCGTGCCGGGACATCAACTTCGACCCGGCGATCCTGCCGGGCGGCATCCGCGTGTCCGACGACCCCTTCCCGGCCGCGCGCTCCTCCGCCTACGCGAAATCCTACGATCTCCGGACCGCGGAGACGGCATACTACCCCTACCGCCAGCCGGCAGGAGTCGCGCGATGACCGACACCGGCCGCGGCCGCTTCACCGCGCCGCAGCGCCTGCTGCACTGGCTGATGGCGATCGGCATCATCACCATGCTGTTCATCGGGGTCGGCATGGTCTCGACCGTATCGCCGGCCTATCTGTCGCTGGTGGCGACGCACAAGACGCTCGGCATCACCATCCTCGTGCTCGCCCTGCTGCGGCTCGGCGTGCGTCTTCGCTACGGCGCCCCGGCCCTGCCCGCGGACCTTCCCGCACCCATGAAGCTCGCGGCGTATCTCTCCCACTATGCGCTGTACGCGCTGATGATCGGGATGCCGCTGCTCGGCTGGGCGATGCTGTCGGCCGCCGACTATCCGATCGTGCTGCTGGGAGGCATCTGGCTGCCGCCCATCCTGCCGCTGAACGCCCGATTGCACGCGCTGTTGTGGGACGCGCATTTCTACCTGGCCTTCGCGTTCTACGCGCTCGTGCTCCTCCATATCGCGGCGGCGCTGTTCCATGCGCTCGTCCGCCAGGACGGGGTGTTCGGGCAGATGGCGTCGGTGGCACGGACCCGGGCGAAGGTCGTCCCGGCCGAATGATACCGGCCGTCTGATGTGGTGCCACACCTCCTGCCGGCGACGCTGGGGTGGGTGCCTCCGCCCCGGGGGAGAAGGAGAGAACTCCTTCTCCCCCCAGGACCCCCCTTGTATCTCTCAGTTGCCTGCTGGCGCTGAGCCGGCGAGGCTGACGGCGGGCGGGAGCCCGTGTCCCCCTGGGGCCGCCGAGCCCGTGGTTGAGCGTGGGCCCCGCCCGTCGTCCCATCCGGGAACCCGAACGGTCGCTTGGGCCGCCGCCACAGGGCCGTGAGCCCGCATTCGCAAGGACGGGTCATGGATCAGCCTCCCGCTCC
>DASQVL010000108.1:0-2662 GCA_035640795.1 Crenalkalicoccus sp.
ATGATCCGGCCCGGCGCCGCCCTGGAACAGGATCTTCGCCTCCCGCTCCGCGCGCAGGATGCCGTGCGCCGCGGCATCGGCGAACTCGCCGGGTGCCACGTGATGGCTGCAGGAGGCGAGGAAGAGGAAGCCGCCCGGCGCGACCAGGCTCGCCGCGAGGCGCGCCAGCTTCGCATAGGCGCGCAGCGCCGCCGGCTGGTCCTTGCGCGCCTTGGCGAAGGCCGGCGGGTCGGCGACCACGATGTCGAAGCGCGCACCCTCCGCCGCCATGCGCTCGAGCGCGGCGAGCGCCTCGGCACGCAGCGGCGTGACGCGGTCCGCAAGGCCGTTCGCGGCAGCCGTTTGCATGGCGAGGTCCAGCGCCGCCTCGCTGCGGTCGAGCAGCGTGACCACGGCGGCGCCGGAGGCGGCGCAGCGCAGGCCGAAGCCGCCGGTGTGGCAGAACGCGTCCAGCACCCGCGCGCCGGCGGCGAGGCGGGCGACGCGGTCGCGGTTCTCCCGCTGGTCGTGGAACCAGCCGGTCTTCTGGCCGCCGAGCAGGTCCACGGCGAAGCCGAGCCCGCCTTCCTCGACGCGCGCGGCGCCGCCCTCGCCGAGCAGCGGGCGCACCTCCTCGGCCAGGCCCTCCAGGCGGCGCACCCCGGCATCGTTGCGCGCGACGACCAGGCGGGGGGCGAGCAGGTCGCGCAGCGCCTCGACGATCGGGGGCGTCAGCCGCTCCATCCCGGCGGTGTTCGCCTGCAGGGCGATCGCGTCGCCGTAGCGGTCCAGGATGAGGCCGGGCAGCCCATCCGCCTCGGCATGCACCAGGCGGTAATAGGGCGCGGCGCAGAGCCGCTCCCGCAGCGCCAGCGCGGCGCCGATGCGGGCGCCGAGCCAGGCGGCGTCCACCTCGGCGGCAGGGTCGCGGTCCAGCCGCCGCGCGGCGATCAGGCTGTGCGGGTTGAACTGCCAAGTACCGTGGCGGACGCCGTCATCGCCTTCCAGCCGAACCAGGCCGCCGGGCGGCAGGGCGCGGGCGGCCGGCGTCATCGCCACCTCGTTGGAGAAGGCCCAGGGGTGGCCCGCCTTCACGCGGCGGTCGCGCCCGGGCAGCAGGCGGAGCAGCGGGCGGGTTGCGGGCGCGTCGTCCATGGGGGGCGCGGACCATGGCGGCGGGGCGGGTGGGGTGCAAGCGCGCGGGCGGGCGCGTCAGGTGGCCCTTTGGGGAGGAAGGGAACTTCCTCCCCAAACCCCACCGTCCTTTTTCTCATCCCTTCTCCGCGGCGCTTGCCCGGTCCGACCGGAAGACTCCCAGCCGGTTCGCGCGGTCAGCCCCGTGCGGCAAGCAGCACGCCTAGCAGGGTGACGCCGAGCGCGCCGATCTCCCGCACCCCAAGCTGCTCGCCGAGAAAGGCCGAGGCGGAGAGCACGCCGACCACCGGGGCGAGCAGCGTGCCGATGGTGGCAACCGAGGCCGGCAGCCGGCGCAGCGCGGCGAACCAGGCGAGGTAGCAGATGCAGAGCGGGAAGACGGTCATGTAGGCGAAGAAGCCCCAGCCCTCCGGGGAGAGCGCCGCGAAGTCCGGCTCCTCCAGCAGCAGGGAGAGCGGGATCAGCGGCACGCAGCCGAGGCCGATCTGCCAGGCCGTCGCGGCGACCGGCGGCAGGGAGAGCGGCCAGCGCTTGGTCATCACCGTCCCCAGCGCGAACAGCATGGAGCCACCCAGCATGAAGGCGGCGCCGGGCAGCTTGGCGAGGCCGAGCTGCATCTCCTCCGCCCCGAACAGCAGCGCGATCCCCCCGACGCCGCAGAGCAGCGCGATGATGCGCAGCGGTCCCGGCGTCTCGCCGAGCAGCGGCCAGGCGAACAGCGCCGTCCAGACCGGCATGGTGTAGGCGAGGATCGCCCCCTCTCCCGCCGGCAGCCACCAGAGGGCGAGGGTCGCGAAGCCCATCCAGGCCGTGACGTTCAGGAAGGCGGCGAGCAGGAGCCGCCCCCATTCCCGCCGCGGCACGGCGAGGGGCACGCCGGTCGCGCCGGCCATGCTGGCCAGGATCAGCGCCGCGGCGAGGCCGGACCAGCCGCGGGCGGCGAGCGGCGGCAGTTCCTGCAGCAGGGTCTTCAGGGCGGGCCAGTTGGCCCCCCAGCCGGCCGCGGTGAGGAGCAGCAGCGAGACTCCGGAGAGATCGGGCCGCTGCTCGGAATGTGGCCGTCTCATGATCCCGCCGATAGCATGGTTCCGCGCCGGCATCAGTACCGGTCCGGAAATCCGGCGAGGGCGCGCACCTCGCGAGCGCTGCGCCCGGCCTCCCGCAACCCCCTGAGGCTCGGCGCGCCGGCGCGCTTCGCGAGGCGCTGCCCGTCGGCGCCACACAACAGCGCGTGGTGGGCGTAGAGCGGCTCCGGCCAGCCGAGCAGCGCCTGCAGCAGCCGGTGCAGGTGGGTGGCAGGGCGGAGGTCCTCGGCGCGGGTCACCAGCGTGACGCCCTGCGCCGCGTCGTCATGGGTGACACAGAGATGATAGCTGGCCGGCGCGTCCTTCCGCGCCAGCACGACATCGCCGAAGGGGGCGGGCTTGCAGGCGGTCTCGCCGGCGCCGAGCTCCCGGAAGCGGAGGTCGGGCGGCGCCTGCCGCAGCGCCGCCGCCATGTCGAGGCGAAGGGCGTGCGGCAGGCCGGC
>DASQVL010000109.1:0-3930 GCA_035640795.1 Crenalkalicoccus sp.
TCGGGTACGATGCGGCGGCAATCGAGGCGCTGTTCGTGGACCTCTTCCTCGACGCCCACCGCTCGGCCCCGCGGCAGATCGTCCTCGACCTCGACTCCGACGACGTGCCGCCGCACGGGCACCAAAAGGGGCGCTTCTTCCACGGCTACTACGACGCCTACTGCTACCTCCCCCTCTACGTCTTCTGCGGCCGGCACCTGCTGGCGGCCAAAGCTGCGGCGGTCGAACATCGATGCCTCCGCCGGGGCGGAGGAGGAGGTCGCGCGCATCGTCGGCCGCATCCGCGCCCGCTGGCCCAGGGTGCGGATCCTGCTGCGGGCCGACAGCGGCTTCGCCCGCGAGGTGCTCATGGCCTGGTGCGAGGCGCACCGCGTTGACTTCGCCTTCGGCCTGGCCCGCAACCCACGCCTGGTCGAGGAACTCGCCATCGACCTGGCCTGGGCCGAGGAGGAGGCGCTCCGGACCGGCCAGTCGGCGCGGCGCTTCAAGGATTTCCGCTGGTCCACCCTGAACAGCTGGTCGCCGCGTCGGCCTCGCCCATACCCAGTTCGCAGAGGCCACCTGCGGCACCTTGCGCCTCGCGCTCCTCAGGATCGGCGCCCAGGTCCGCCGATCGGTCCGCCGTATCAAGATCGCCATGGCTTCGACGCACCCGCACCAGGACGAGTTCGCCCTGGCCCACGCCAGGCTCACAGCCCTCGGCCAGCTTAACGGCCCAGACACCGCAAGATGACATACATCCCCACCAACGCCGCACATGCCGCGGCGAGGGCCGGCGCGTCCTCAACCGGCCAAATCTCCGCGCCAGCGCCTGCTATGTCAGCCTGCATTGCCGCGTACCGGCTCCGCCGCAGCCAATCTCGACACGCTGGTGAGAAGGTCGGGCTAGGAGGGGGCCGCCTCCGTCGCCTCGGCCGGCACCAGCGCCTTGCCCTTGCGCCGCGCGCGCCATTCCTCGAAGCGCTGAAGAATGACGAAGTAGGAGGGCACGAAGAGCACAGCGAGGCAGGTGGAGGCCAGCATGCCACTAAAGACCGTGATGCCGATCGATTTGCGCGCGGAGGCGCCGGCGCCCGTGGCGACGACCAGCGGCACGACGCCGAGGATGAAGGCGAAGGAGGTCATCAGGATGGGCCGGAGCCGGGCCCGCGCCGCGGCGACCGCCGCCTCGAGGATCGGCTTCCGGTGCCGCAGCCGCTCCTCGCGCGCGACCTCCACGATCAGGATTGCGTTCTTGGCGGAGAGCGCGATCAGCAGCACCAGGCCCACCTGAGTGTAGAGGTTGTTGTCCGCGCCTAGGGCGTTCAGCGCTAGCACCGGCCCGAGCAGCGCGAGCGGCACGGCGAGCAGCACGGATACCGGCGCGATCCAGGATTCATAGGTGCCGGCCAGCACCAGATAGACCAGCAGCACCGCCAGGCCGAAGACGAGGTAGATCTGGTTGCCCACCGCGGCTTCCTGGTAGGACATGGCGCTCCACTGGAAGCCGGTGCCGCGCGGCAGCGTCTCCTCCGCGATCTCCGCCATGAGGGCCATGGCCTGGCCGGAGCTGAATCCCGGCGCCGGCGTACCCACCACCGTCGCCGCGGGGTAGAGATTGAACAGCGTGATTAGCGGCGGCCCGACGTGGTCGGTGATCTCCACGAGCGTGCCGATCGGAACCATCTGGCCGGCCTGGTTGCGCACGTAGAGCCGGCGGATGTCGTCGGGCAGCAGGCGGCTGGCCGAGCCCGCCTGCACATAGACCTGGAAGACGCGGCCGAAGCGGTTGATCTGCCCGACATAGTTCGAGCCGAGATAGGCTGCGATGGTCTCGAACACCTGGCCGACCGTGACCTGCAGCTCCTCGGCCTTGATGCGGTTCACCTCGACGGTGATCTGCGGCGTGCTGGCGCGGAACGGGCTCTGCACGCGGCCGATACCACTCTGCGTTGCCGCCTGGCGGACCACGGCGTCGGTGACGGCCTGCAGCCGCGACCAGTCGAAATTGCCGTCGCGCAGCTGCACCATCATGGTGAAGCCAGATGCGGTGCCGATGCCCTGGATCGGCGGCGGAATCAGGATGATCGAGGTCATCGCCTCGATCTCCTCCATAGCGTGCATGAGCCGGAAGTAGATGGACCGAAGGTCCTCGCCCCGGCCGCGGACGCTCCAGTCCTTGAGCATGACATAGGCGACGCCCGCATTGGCGAGCGTCGCGTTGTTGTCGATAGCCGAGACGCCGGCGATGGAGATCACCCGCTCCACGCCCGGCACCGCGCGGGCCAGCTCGCCGACCCGTGCGAGCACCACCTCGGTCCGGTCGAGCGCAGCGCCATCCGGCAGCTGCACGGAAACCAGGACATAGCCCTGGTCCTCAGTGGGCAGGAAGCCCGTCGGGATGCGCGAGAGGCCGTAGAACGAACCTCCCACGAGGACGAGCGCGATCACCATCATCGCGGCGCTGTGCCTCACCATCCCGCCGATGAGCCGGCCATAGGCCCGGTCGAGCCCGCCATAGAGCCAATTGAAGCCGCGGAAGAAGGCGTTGCGCTGACCCGGCGGCGTCGGCGGGCGGAGCCACATGGCGCACTGCGTCGGCTTCAGCGTCGCGGCGTTGATGGCGCTGATCAACGCGGTCGCGGCGATGACGAGCGCGAATTGCGCGAACATCTGGCCCATCAGCCCAGGCATGAAGGCGGCGGGGACGAAGACCGCCATCAGCACCAGGGTGATGCCGATGACGGGCCCGATCAGCTCGTCCATGGCGCGCTCGGCGGCCTCGCGCCCGGCATAGCCCTTCTCCATCTGGGTCGCCGCGCCCTCGACGATGACGATGGCGTCGTCCACGACGATGCCGATCGCCAGCACGATGGCGAAGAGGGTGGAGAGGTTGATGGTGAAACCGAGCGCAGCCATGGCGGCGAAGGCGCCGATGATGGTCACCGGAACCGTCGTCGCCGGCACCATGCTCGCCCGCCAGTCCTGCAGGAACAGCACGATGACGGCGAGAACCAGGATCCCGGCCTCGTAGAGCGTCGTGTAGACCTCGCCGATCGAGGCCTTGACGAAGGTCGTGGTGTCGAAGGGGACGGTGTAGGCGAGGTCCTGCGGGAAGGCGCGAGCCAGCTCGGCCATCTTGGCGCGCACGCGCTCGCCGACCTCGATCGCATTCGCCTCGGGAGTCTGGTAGACCGCGATGCCGGCGGCGGGCCTGCCATCGAGGGTGAAGGACTGGCTGTAGGTCTGTGCGCCGAGCTCGACGTGGCCGATGTCGCGGATGCGGGTGAAGGCGCCGCCGGCCTCGTCGCCGACCTTGACGATGATGTCCTCGAACTGGCGCGGGTCGGCCAGGCGGCCGGCGATGTTCACGGTGTACTGGAAGGCTTGGCCCTGCGGCACGGGCGGCGCGCCGACCTGGCCCGCCGTAACCTGCTGGCTCTGCTGCTGGACCGCGTTGATCACGTCCTGCGGTGTCAGGCCGCGCGCGCGCATCTGCGCCGGATCCATCCAGATACGCATGGCGTATTGCCCGGCGCCGAAGACGACCGTGTTGCCGACGCCGGGCAGGCGGGCGATCTCGTTCACCAGGTTGATGGTGGCGTAGTTCGACATGTAGAGGCTGCCGAAGCGTCCGCCCGGCGAGGAGAGCGTAACGATCTGCAGGATCGCGGTGGACTTCTTCTGCACCACTACGCCCTGCGCCTGCACGGCGCTCGGCAGCTGCGCCAGCGCTGCGGTGACGCGGTTCTGCACAAGCACCTGCGCCTGGTTCGGATCGGTGCCGATCCTGAAGCTGATGGTCAGGGTATAGCTGCCGTCGCTGGCGCTGGTGGACTGCATGTAGATCATGCCGTCCACGCCGTTCACCTGCTGCTCGATCGGCAGGGCGACGGTATCAATCAGGGTCTGCGTGCTGGCGCCAGGAAAGATGGTGGTCACCTGCACGGT
>DASQVL010000110.1:0-3834 GCA_035640795.1 Crenalkalicoccus sp.
TGCCTGACGTCCCGTTTCCCCATCATCCTGTGGATCGGGCCCGAGCTGCGCATCCTCTACAACGACGCCTACGTTCCCTTCCTCGGCGAGGCCAAGCATCCGGCCATGCTCGGCGCGCCCGGGCGCGAGGCCTGGGGCGAGATCTGGGACGCGATCGGCCCGATGCTCGAGGAGGTCCGCGCCGGCGGGTCGACCTGGCTCGAAGACTTCCGGATGTTCTTCGCCCGCCGGCTGCCGCGCGAGGAGGTGTACATCACCTTCAGCTACAGCCCGATCCTCGCGGAGGACGGCCACACGGTGGAGGGCATCTTCTGCGTCTGCACGGAGACCACCGAGAGGGTCCTCGGCGAGCGGCGGCTCTCGACCCTGCGGGGCCTGGGCCTCCGCGCGCCGCAGCGGCACAGCGTCGAAGCCGCCTGCCAGTACGCGGCCGGGGTGCTCGACGGCAATCCCCTGGACATCGCCTTCGCCACCATCTACCTGCTCAACGGCGAAGGAAGGACGGCTCGCCGCGTCGCATCGACGCGGTTGCTCGACGACCCGCCGATCTTCCCCGCCCTTCTCGCGCTGTCCGACGACGCGCCACAGCGGCCCTGGCCGCTCGCCGAGGCCACGCGGACCGGGCGGGCCGTGCAGGTGTCGGACCTCCCGGACCAGGTCGGCGCCCTCGCCACCCCGCTCTGGCCGGACCTCGTCCGGACGGCCTTGGTCATCCCGCTGGCGGCGCCGAGCCAGCCGGCACCGGCGGGCCATCTCATCGTCGGGGTCAGCCCGCGCCGCGTGCTCGACGCGGACTACCGGACTTTCCTCGACCTGGTGGCCGAGCACATCGCGACGAGCATCGCGGATGCGCGCGCCTTCGAACAGGAGCGCCTGCGCGCGGAGACCCTGGCGGAGCTCGACCGCGCCAAGACGGCCTTCTTCTCCAATGTCAGCCACGAATTCCGCACGCCGCTCACCCTCATGATGGGCCCGCTCGAGGAATTGCTGGCGAAGCCCGAGAGCGCCTGCCCCCCCGATTGCCGGTCCCTGGCGACGGTGGCGCATCGGAACAGCCTGCGCCTGCTCAAGCTGGTCAATACGCTGCTCGACTTCTCGCGCAGCGAGGCGGGCCGCGCCCAGGCCTCCTACGTGCCGGCCGACCTCGCCCAGCTCACTGCCGAGCTGGCCTCGAGCTTCCGCTCGGCCTGCGAGCGCGCCGGCCTTCGGCTCGAGATCGCCTGCCCGCCCCTCCCGGAGCCGGTCTACCTGGACCGCGACATGTGGGAGAAGATCGTCCTCAACCTGCTCTCCAACGCCTTCAAGTTCACCTTCGAGGGCGGCATCCGGGTCAGCCTGGCGGCGGCGCAGGGCGGGGCGGAGCTGCGGGTCGCCGACACCGGCGTCGGCATCCCGGCGGCGGAGCTGCCGCGCATCTTCGAGCGCTTCCATCGCGTCGACGGGCAGCGGAGCCGCTCCTACGAGGGCAGCGGCATCGGCCTCGCGCTGATCCAGGAGCTGATCCGCCTGCATGGCGGGACAATCGCGGTCGAGAGCGAGGTCGGGCAGGGCACCGCCTTCATGGTCACCCTGCCCTTCGGGATGGCGCACCTGCCGGCAGAGCGGATCGGCGGCCCGCGCACCCTCTCCCCCACCTCGACCCGCGCCGCGGCCTATGTGGAGGAGGCGCTGCGCTGGCTGCCGGGCGAGGCGCGCACGGAAGAGGGGCCGCCACGCGCCGAGGAGCTGGAGGAGGCCGCGTCGGCCACGGCGGGCGCGCGGATCCTGCTGGCCGACGACAACGCCGACATGCGCGACTACCTGATCCACCTGCTGTCGGCGCGGGGGTGGGCGATCGAGGCGGTCGGGGATGGCGAGGCGGCGCTGAAGGCGGCCCGGTGCCGCCGCCCCGACCTCGTGCTGGCCGATGTGATGATGCCGGGCCTCGACGGGCTCCAGCTGGCGGCCGCGCTGCGGCGGGATCCGCGGTTCACGGAGGTGCCGGTCATGCTGCTCTCCGCGCGGGCCGGGGAGGAGGCGCGCGTCGAGGGGCTGCAGGCCGGGGCGGACGACTACCTCGTCAAACCCTTCGCCGCCCGCGAGCTGACGGCGCGGGTGGAGTCGCAGCTTGCCCTCTCCCGCATGCGCCGGCAGGCCGCGGAGCGCGTGCGGCGCAGCGAGGCGCGGCTCAAGGCCGCCATCGATCTCGTGGGCCTCAGTCCCTATTCCTGGGACCCGATCACCGATGCGCTGGACTGGGACGACCGGTTGCGGGCGATGTGGGGCCTGCGGCCGGGCGCGCCGGTCGACGCATCCGTCTTCCTGGCGGGGCTCCACCCGGAGGACCGGCCGCGCGTCGAGGCGGCGATCGCGGCCTGCGCCGACCCGGCGGGGAATGGCGTCTACCACCTGGAATACCGGGTGATCGGGATCGAGGACGGGGTGGAACGCTGGGTCTCGACGCATGGCCAGACCGTCTTCGAGGAGGGCCGGCCCCTGGACTTCGTCGGCGTCGTGCTCGACGTCACCGAGCGCCGGCAGGCGGAGGAACGGCTGCGGGCGAGCGAGGAGCGCTTCCGGCATTTCGCCGAGCACTCCGGGGACGTGCTCTGGATCCTCGATGCCGAGGCCATGCGGGTGGAGTATGTGAGCCCCGCCTATGAGCGGGTATGGGGCGAACCGCCGGCGGCGATGACCGGGCAGGGGCGGGAGCGCTGGCTGGGGGCCGTCAGTCCGGAGGACCGGGAGCGCGCCGCCGAGTTCCTGGAGCGCGCCAGGGGCGGCAAGGGCGCCACGCTGGAGTACCGGATCGTCCGACCGGACGGGCGGGTCCGCTGGATCCGCAACACCGCCTTCCCCATCCGCAACGGAACGGGACGGGTCCGGCGGGTCGGCGGCATCGTGCAGGACCTGACGAGGCATGAAGGCCGCCTCGTCTATGTCGTGGCGGCGGAGGACGCATCACGCGAGCGCCTCGGAGTGCTGCTGCAGACCGCCGGCTACGGGGTGAAGACCTTTCCTACCGCGCACGGCTTCCTCCAGATGGAGCCCGTGCTGGTCCCCGGCTGCATCGTGCTCGACATCGGCGCGCCGGGCGCGGGCGGGCTGACCATCCCGCGGGAGCTGAAGTCGCGGCGCACCGACCTGCCCATCATCATCCTGGGCGGCGGCGGCGACGCGATGGCGGCGGTGGAGGGCATGAAGGCGGGCGCGGTGGACTGGCTGGGGCCGCTCGGCAACGGGACCGCACTGCTGGCGGCGGTCGCTTCCGCGCTGTCCGGCATCCAGGAGCGGGCGGATCGCGACCGCGCCGTGGCGCTGGCGCGGGCGCGCATTGCGGAGATGGCGCCCCGTGAGCGCGAGGTGCTGGCCGGGCTGATGGCCGGCGAGACGAACAAGTCCATTGCGCGGAGCCTCGGCATCAGCCCGCGCACGGTGGAGATCCACCGCGCCCATGTCATGGAACGCCTGGGCGCGCGCACCCTGGCCGAGGCGGTGCTGCTGGCCTCGGCCGCCGGCTTCGGCGCCGGCACGCGCCTCGGCCTTCACGGCGAGGGGTGAACCCGCCGCGCCTTCGTCCTGGCCGGCGGTCGCGGACCGCCCTTCGCCCTGGCGCGGGGCCGGTCATACCGGCATGCGTTTGTGTTGACGCACAAACGCGCCGGCCTTTCGGCCGCCCAGCCTGCTGCGCAGGCTGCAAGTCAGGATTGATGCAGGGCGGTATCACTCGCGGCCGGCGGGCCGCCTCGCCGGACGGGGGTCCGGATCGCCGGCGCCCTCCGGCAGCCCGGCCCAGACCATGCCGAGCGCGAGCAGGCAGGCCGTCCTGCCGGTGCCGGCGGAGGTCACCACGGG
>DASQVL010000111.1:0-3318 GCA_035640795.1 Crenalkalicoccus sp.
CCAGCGCCGAGCACGGCCACCACGCCTGGCGCGGCCTGCTGGTGCCCCTGCTGCTAGTGCTGCTCGCCGCCGGCCTCGCCGCGCTCTTCACCTTCCGCTGGAATGCCTGGACCGGCCTGGCCGCCACGCAGTCCACCGACGACGCCTACCTGCAATCGGACCTGACGCCGCTCAGCGCGCGCATTGTCGGCTATGTCCGCGCCGTGCCCGTGCAGGACTACCAGGTGGTGAAGGCGGGCGATGTGGTGCTGCAGATCGCCGACGAGGACTACCGGGCGCAGGTGCAGCAGGCGGAGGCGAACCTCGCGGCCGCGCAGGCGACGCTCGAGACGCTGCGCGCCCAGCGCACGCTGCAGGACAGCAATGTCCGCGCCGCCCAGGCGGCGGTGCAGGGCCAGCAGGCGGTGGTGCAGCGCAACCGGCTGGAGGATGACCGCCAGCGCGCCCTGCTGACCGCGGGCGGGCTCGCCGGCACGCGGCAGCTGGTGGAGCAGGCGGACGCCAACCTGCAGCAATCCTCCGCCCAGCTCGCCCAGATGCAGGCGCAGGCGGAGGCGGCGCAGCGCCAGACCACGGTGCAGGATGCGCAGATCCGCCAGCAGGAGGCGCAGCTGCAGGCCGCCCAGGCGGCGCTCGACCTGGCGCGCATCAATCTCGGCTACACGCGGATCCGCGCGCCGGAGGACGGGATGCTGGCGCAGCGCGCGGCGCGTCCCGGCCAGTATGTCGCCACTGGCACCCAGGTGAACGCGCTGGTGCCGCTCTCCCGCCAATGGGTGATCGCCAACTTCAAGGAGACGCAGATGACCAGGCTGCGTCCCGGCCAGCCGGCGCGCGTCACCGTGGACGCCTTCCCGGGCCTTGTCCTGAAGGGCCGCGTGGAGAGCTGGTCGCCCGCCTCCGGTGCGCAGTTCAGCCTGCTGCCGCCGGACAACGCCACCGGCAATTTCACCAAGGTGGTGCAGCGCATCCCGGTGAAGATCACGCTGGACCTGCAGGACGAGCCGCGCGCCGCGCTGCTCAGGCCGGGCATGTCGGTGGTGGCGCGGGTGGAGACGGGCCGCGGTGAGTGACGCGGCGGCGCCCGCGCCGGTCCTCACGCGCCATCCCTCGCTCGGCATCGCGGGGGTCTTCCTCGGCGCGCTGATCTCCGGGATCAACCTGCGGCTGACCTCCTTCGGCCTGGCCGATATCCGCGGCGGCATGGGCCTTTCCTTCGACGAGGGCGCCTGGTTCAGCACCTGCTTCAACGCCGCGCAGCTGCTGCTGGCGCCGCCGGTCGCCTACCTCGCCCGCGCGCTCGGCGCCCGCCGCATCCTGCTGCCGGCGAGCCTGGTCTACGGCGTGATGACGGCGCTGCTGCCGCTGGCCCCGACGCCCTTCGCCGCCATGCTGGCGCAGGTGGTGCGCGGCGCCGCGGCCGGCACCTTCCTGCCGGCCGTCCTCACCTTCGTCATGCAGGCGCTGCCGCCGCGCGCCAGCATCTGGGGCATCGCCGCCTACGCCTTCTGCACGATCTTCTCGAACAACGTCTCCGCCTCGCTGGAAGGCTTCTACGGCGATGCCGGCGCCTGGCAGTGGACCTTCTGGCAGACCGCGGTGCTGGCGCTGCCGATGGCGGTGATGGTCCGCCTCGGCATGCCGTTGCAGCCGCTCCGGCCCGACCTCGTGCGCACCTCGGACTGGGGCGGCCTGCTGCTGTGCGGGGCCGGCCTCGCCATGATCTACGCCGGGCTCGACCAGGGGAACCGGCTGGACTGGCTGAACAGCGGCACGGTGGTCGGGCTGCTGCTGGGCGGCGCCGCGCTGCTCGCCGCCTTCGCCGTGCATGAGGCGCTGCAGCCCGAGCCCTGGATCCGCGGCCCGGTGCTCGTCCGGCGGGCGCCGGTGCTGCTTGGCTGCACGCTGGCCCTGTTCATCACCTCGACGCTCTCCGGGCTGATCGTGCTGCCCTACTACATGAACAACGTGCTCGGCTTCCGCTCGCTGCAGATCGGCCAGGCGCTGATCTGGGCGGCGCTGCCGCCGCTCCTCGCCCTGCCGGCGGCGGTCGCGCTGCTGCGCCGCGGGGTGGATCCGCGGCTGATGATCGGCTTCGGCACCGCGCTGATGGTGGTCTCCGCCTGGCTCTGCACCGGGCTCACGCATGACTGGGCGGCGCGGGACTTCCTGCCCGCCGTGGCGCTGCAGGGGGTGGGCCAGTCCACCGCCTTCACGGCATTGGTGCTCTCCGTCTTCTCCGGCGTGAACGGGCCGGAGGAGGTGCCGACCATCGCCGGCTGGATCCAGGTGGCGCGGCTGATGGGGGTGGGCGCCGGCTCCGCCATGCTGAACACCTGGCTGCGGCAGCGCGAGCAGATCGCCTCCAACCTGGTGGGCCAGCACGTGACCGGCGGTGACTGGATGACCCAGTCGGCGCTCGGCAGCTTCACGGTGGAGTTCGCACATGGCAGCCCGTCCGCGGCCTCGGCCCGCGGGGTCGCCCGGCTGGCGGGGCTGGTGCGGGCGGAGGCGACGGTCATCGCCAGCATCGACGCCTTCTGGCTGCTCGCCTGGCTGGCGCTCGCGGCGCTGCTGCTGCTGGCGCTGGTGCCGCGGATACCGCGCCGGCTGGTCTGATACCGGTGTGCGTTCGTGTTGACACACGAGCGCCCTCAGGCACGGCCCCCGGCGCTTGGCGCCAGGCGGCATTTGCCGCGGCGGCCATTCGGCCTCAGCCTGCTTCGCAGGCCGCAAACCAGGAATTTATGCACGGCGGTATGAGCCGGCCGGGCCGCACCCCCGGCCTGGCCCCGTGTGTCGATCAATCACACCAGCCTGCAAGGGGGTCTTTTGCGATCGCATTTCTGTGTGCTATATTCCAATCACGCGGGCGGCATTCTTGCCGCTGGCGTTCCCCGACCCCCCGCGGGAGAAACTTCGATGCGTTCTGGCGCGCTCGAGAGCCTCGCTCTCGGATTCGTCCTACTTGTCACGGTTTTCTGGATGGACCTGTTGCCGGTCGAGTTGCTCGGGCGTGCGCTCTGGCTGTTCTTGCTCTGGGCGGCGGGCTCCACCCTGCTGGTCGCCTCCGCCGGCGCCTGGGTCGCGCTGCGCCGCAGCCGTTAGCCCCGCAACCAACCCGGGTACACACCGGAGGTGGGCACGCGAAGGGCCCGAAGCGTCGAACGCATGTGAACGGTAAACGCTTTAACGCCCCGCCACCGCCATCGCCGGCACCGCCTGCCCCAGCGCCGCGTCCGGCGCGACGCGGGAGGCGACGCCCGCCACCGCCCAGCGCCCGTCCGGCCCGCGCGCCAGCAGCGGCGCGCCGCTCGT
>DASQVL010000112.1:0-3463 GCA_035640795.1 Crenalkalicoccus sp.
TTTTCGACGGAGGCGGTGCGGCTGTAGCCCGCGATCGGCTTGAACACGTCCACGAAGCTGGGCACGCGATGGGCGTGAATCGCGGGCTCGAGAGAGCCGGCCCGGCATCGGGCCGACCACCGTCAGCTCGATGCCGGTCTGGCGTCCGGCCCGCGACCTTCGCTGCAATCGGCAGCGAAGGGATCGGAACATTGGCGCCGCATCTCCGCCATGGTGCCGCCATCCCGGGCGCGGCATAAGGCGGCCCCATGGACGGGCCGGAGGACAAGCTTGGCTGGCGCGCGCTGCTGGCGGCGCGCGACGGCGCCGCGCCGCCGCCGCCCGATCCGCTCCTCGCACCCCTGCTGGCGCCGCCCCGCGCGGCGGATGGCTGCACCGTCCTCGGCCGCCTGGCGCAGACGCTGGACGGGCGCATCGCCGCGCTGAGCGGCTCCTCCCGCTGGATCGGAGGGCGCGGCGACATCCTGCACACCCACCGGCTGCGCGCGCTCTGCCACGCCGTCCTCGTCGGCGCCGGCACGGTGCGCGCGGATGATCCGAGGCTGACGACACGGGAGGTGCCGGGGCCCGATCCGGTGCGCGTGGTGCTGGACCCGGACCGGCGGCTCGGCACGGAGTACGCCGTGTTCCGCGAGGGCCCGCCGACGCTGCTGCTCTGCGCCGCGGACGCGCCCGGCCCGCCGCTTCACGGCGCCGCCGAGGTGCTGCGCATCCCGCGCGCGGCGCAAGGTCTGTCCATCCCGGCCATCCTCGCGGCACTCGCGGCGCGCGGGCTGACGCGGATCGTCGTGGAGGGCGGCGGCATCACGGTCAGCCGATTCCTCGCCGCCGGCGCGCTGGACCGCCTGCACGTGACGGTCGCGCCGGTGCTGCTGGGCTCCGGCATCCCGGGCTTCACCCTGCCGATCGCGGGCTGCATCGCCGATGGCCTGCGCCTCGACTGGCGCGTGCATCCCATCCCGCCGGACCTGCTCTTCGACCTCGCGCTGGACCGCGCGCGGCCGCCCTGCGCATGAGGGCGCGCGCCCTCTGGGCCGTCGCCCCCGGCCGGGCCGAGCTGCGCGAGGAGACGCTGCCCGCGCCGGGGCCGGAGGAGCTTCTGGTGCGCACGCTGCATTCCGGCATCTCGCGCGGCACGGAGCGGCTGGTGCTGGAGGGCCGCGTGCCCTCCTCCGAATGGTCGCGCATGCGGGCGCCGCTGCAGGCCGGCGACTTCCCCTTCCCGGTGAAGTACGGCTACGCGGCGGTCGGCGTGGTGGAGGAGGGCGCGCCGGAGCGCCTCGGCCAGCGCGTCTTCTGCCTGGCGCCGCACCAGGACCGCTTCGTCGCGCCGGCGGCGATGTGCATCGCGCTGCCGGAGGGGCTGCCGGAGGCGCGCGCCGTGCTTGGCGCCAACATGGAAACCGCGCTGAACATCCTGTGGGATGCCGCGCCGCTGATCGGGGAGCGCGCGCTGGTGGTGGGCGCCGGCACGGTCGGGCTGCTGGTCGCGCGCCTGCTGGCGCGGCTCCCCGGCGCCGCGGTCGCGGTGCACGACCCCGATCCGGCGCGCGTCGCGCTGATCGACTCCGCCGGCGCGCGCCCCGTCGCCGCCCCCGCGGCGGAATATGAGCTGGTGGTGCATGCCAGCGGCAACCCGGCGGGCCTCGTCACCGCCCTCGCCGCCGCCGCTTTCGAGGGGCGGGTGCTGGAGGCGAGCTGGTTCGGCGACCGGGCCGTCACGCTGCCGCTTGGCGAGGCCTTCCATGCCCGCCGCATCACGCTGCGCTCCACCCAGGTCGGCGCCGTGTCGCCGGCACTGCGCGGCCGGCGCAGCCATCCCGAACGCCTCGCGCTTGCGCTCCGCCTGCTGGCGGAGGACGCCTGGTGCGACGCGCTGCTCGGCCCGCCCGTCCGCTTCGCAGGGCTGGCGCAGGCCTTGCCGGCGCTGCTCGGCCCCGGCGGGCTGCCCTGCCCGCTCGTCATCTATATATAAGAGAGTGTGGTTCCGATGTTCTCGCTCACCGTCTCCGACCACGTGATGATCGCCCACTCCTTCCGCGGGGAGGCGTTCGGCCCGGCGCAGCGGCTGCACGGCGCCACCTTCGTGGTGGAGGCGGAGTTCCGCGCGCCGCATCTCGATCCCCTGCACCTGCTGGTGGATATCGGGCTGGCCCGCCAGGCGCTGCGCGCCGTGCTGAACACGCTGGACTACCGCAACCTGGACGAGGTGCCGGAATTCGCCGGGTCCAACACCACCACCGAATACCTGGCCGCGCACATCCACGGCCTCCTGGTGGCGGCGCTGCGGGAGGGCAGGCTCGGCCCGCAGGGCGCGGGTGTCGCGGCCCTGAAGGTGACGCTGCGGGAGAGCCCGAACGCCTGGGCGGCCTACGAGGCGCCGGTTGCATGAGCGCGCCGGTCGCGCTGCTGGTGCCGGCGCCGTTCGAGACGGTCTCCGGCGGCTACATCTACGACCGCCGCATGGTGGAGGGGCTGCGCGCCATCGGGCACCAGGTGCAGGTGTTGGAGCTCGCCGGCCGCCACCCGCTGCCCGATGCAGCGGCGGAAGCGGCGGCGCGGGCGGCGCTGGAGGCGGTGCCGGAGGGCACGCGCCTCGTCGTGGACGGGCTCGCCCTGCCCGCCTTCGCCCCGCTCGCCGATGTGCTGGCCGAGCGGGGCGCGGTCGGGCTGATCCATCACCCGACGGCGCTCGAGACCGGCTTCGCCGAATCCGACCGCGACGCCCTGAAGGCGATCGAGCGCGCGCTGTTCACGCGCCTGCCGCGCCTCGTCGCCACCTCCCGCTTCACCGCGCAGCGCCTCCTCGAGGAGTTCGGCGCCGACCCGGCGCGCATCGGCGTGGTGGAGCCGGGGACGGATGCGGCGCGGCGCGCGCGCGGCTCCGGCGGGCCTGGGGTCGCCATCCTCAGCGTCGGCAACCTGACCCCGCGCAAGGGGCATGACGTGCTGCTGCGGGCGCTGGCGGGCCTGCAGGACATTGACTGGACGCTCGCCATTGCCGGCGGGCCGCGCGACCCTGGCTATGCCGCGAGCCTGCCGCCACTTGCGGAGGAGCTCGGCATCGCCTGGCGCGTGACGTTCCTCGGCGACCAGGACACGTCGGCGCTGGATGCGCTGTACGACCGCGCCGACCTCTTCGCGCTCGCCACCTATTGGGAGGGGTACTGCATGGTGGCGGCGGAGGCGCTGGCGCGCGGTCTGCCCGTCGCCATCACCGCGGGCGGCGCCATCGCCGATCTCGTGCCGGTGGAGGCCGGCGTGGTCTCGCCGCCGGGGGACGTGGTCTCGCTCGGCAAGGCGCTGCGCCGCGTGATCTTCGACCACGAAATGCGCGCGGAGATGGCGGAGGCGGCCTGGCAGGCCGGGCAGGCCCTGCCGCGCTGGGAGGACCGCGCCCGCGCCTTCGCCGCCGAGCTCAGCCGCGCGTGAGTGAGAGCTTCGCGCCGGACTGGCTCGCCCT